>NZ_JBIUWI010000001.1:438806-476255 GCF_044743385.1 Pseudomonas sp. NPDC087639
CCGACCAACAAGTTCCTGCATGAGCGAGGCATGCGCCTGCCGGAAAGTGTGCTGCTGCAAACGGTAACCGGGGATTTTGTCGACGACGACATCTACTACGACCTGCTCGACCCGGCCGATATCGACATGGTCTGCAAGCCAGTGGCCGACGCGGTCTACGTGATTCCATGGGCGATCGAGCCAACCGCCATCGTCATCCACGACACCTTCGACAAGTTCGGCAACCCGATCGAGCTGTCGCCGCGCAACGTGCTGAAGAAGGTTTTGCAGCTCTACACCGACAAAGGCTGGAAGCCGATTGTCGCGCCAGAAATGGAGTTCTACCTGACCCAGCGCTGCGAAGACCCGGACTTGCCGCTCAAAGCACCGCTGGGCCGTTCCGGTCGCGCCGAAAGTGGTCGGCAGTCATTCTCCATTGATGCCGCCAACGAATTCGATCCGCTGTTTGAAGACGTTTACGACTGGTGCGAACTGCAAGGCCTGGACCTCGACACGCTGATCCACGAAGACGGCCCGGCGCAGATGGAAATCAACTTCCGTCATGGCGACGGGCTGGATCTGGCCGACCAGATCACCGTGTTCAAACGGACCATGCGTGAGGCTGCGCTCAAGCACAACGTCGCGGCGACGTTCATGGCCAAGCCGATTGGCGACGAGCCGGGCAGCGCCATGCACATCCATCAGAGCGTGGTGGACATCGCCACGGGCAATCCGATCTTCGCCAACGCCGACGGGCAGATGAGCGAGTTGTTCCTGCACTACATCGGTGGTTTGCAGAAGTACATCCCGAAAGTGCTGCCGATGTTTGCGCCGAACGTGAACTCGTTCCGCCGCTTCCTGCCCGACACCTCAGCGCCGGTCAACGTCGAATGGGGCGAAGAAAACCGCACCGTCGGCTTACGTGTGCCGACCTCCGGCCCCGAGTCGATGCGCGTGGAAAACCGCCTGCCGGGCGCCGATGCCAACCCGTACCTGGCGATTGCCGCGAGTCTGCTCTGCGGTTACATCGGCATGGTCGAGGGCATCGAGCCGAGCGCTGCGGTACAAGGCCGCGCCTACGAACGTCGCAACCTGCGCCTGCCGATCACCATCGAAGAGGCCCTGACGCAGATGGAAGAGTGCGAAACCGTTGCGCAATACCTGGGTGAAAAATTCGTGCGCGGCTATGTCGCGGTGAAACGCGCCGAGCATGAAAACTTCAAGCGCGTAATCAGCTCGTGGGAACGTGAATTCCTGATGATGAGCGTCTAAACCACTTCACAAATCCCATGTGGGAGCGAGCCTGCTCGCGAAGCCGTCGGCACAGTCACCATTGATGTTGCCTGACCCACCGCTATCGCCAGCAGGCTCGCTCCCACAAGGGGAATAGCGAACCACCTGAAAAATCCAATAAATTTAAGAGGTGTCGAAATGCGTTTGTTGAAATCCATGGTTCCCGCTGCACTGGCGATGTTGTGCAGCACTGCTGCTCTAGCCCAGCCACAAGTCAGCGTCTACAACTGGACCGACTACATCGGTGAGACCACCCTCGCCGACTTCCAGAGCAGCAGCGGGATCAAGGTGATCTACGACGTTTTTGACTCCAACGAAACCCTCGAAGGCAAGCTTCTGGCAGGCCGCACCGGCTATGACGTTGTGGTGCCGTCCAACCACTTTCTCGCCCGTCAGGTGAAGGCCGGCGCATTCCTCAAGCTGGATCGCTCGCAACTGCCGAACTGGAAAAACCTCGACCCGAAGCTGCTTGAACTGCTGGAGAAAAACGACCCGGGTAACGCGCACGCTGTGCCGTACCTGTGGGGCACCAACGGCATCGGCTACAACGTCGACAAGGTCAAGCAAGTGTTGGGCATCGATCACATCGATTCCTGGGCCGTGCTGTTCGAGCCGGAAAACCTGAAAAAACTCAGCCAATGCGGCGTGTCGATGATGGACTCCGCCGACGAAATATTCCCGGCCGTGCTCAACTACATGGGCATGGATCCGCGCAGCGAAAACCCGGAAGACTATAAGAAAGCCGAAGCGAAACTGCTGAGCATTCGCCCCTACATCACCTACTTCCACTCATCGAAGTACGTATCGGACCTGGCCAACGGTGATATCTGCGTCGCCTTTGGTTATTCCGGCGACGTGTTCCAGGCCGCCAACCGTGCCAAAGAAGCCAAGAACGGCGTGAATATCGCCTACGCCATCCCGAAAGAAGGCGCCAACTTGTGGTTCGACCTGTTGGCAATCCCGGCCGACGCCAGCAATCCCAAGGAAGCCCACGCCTTCATCAACTACCTGCTCGATCCACAAGTGATCGCCAAGGTCAGCGCTTCGGTCGGTTACGCCAACCCGAACCCCGCCGCCAAGCAGTACATGGATCCGGATCTGGTGAACAATCCTGAGGTTTATCCGCCACAGGAAGTCCTCGCCAAGCTCTACATCTCCTCTACCCCGCCCCAGGCCATCATGCGTTTGATGACCCGTTCCTGGAGCAAAGTGAAGTCGAACAAATGAATCAGTACACCCAGGAACACGCCCGGTCTTATTACGCTGCCTCGGCTCGGTCGGCTACCCCCTACCCTGCGCTTGAGGGGGATCTGACGGCTGACGTGTGCGTCATCGGCGGCGGGTTTACCGGGGTCAATACCGCCATTGAACTGGCTCAACGCGGGCTCTCGGTGATATTGATCGAAGCCCGACGAATAGGCTGGGGCGCCAGCGGGCGCAATGGCGGCCAGTTGATTCGCGGCATCGGCCATGAGGTCGAAGGTTTCTCGAAACATGTCGGCCAGGAAGGCGTGCGCTATTTGCAGCGCGCCGGGATCGATTCGGTTGAGCTGGTGCGCCAGCGCATCGGCGACAACGCCATCGACTGCGATCTGCGCTGGGGCTTCTGTGAGCTGGCCAACACGCCTGCGCAATTCGCCGCGTTCAAGGAAGAACAGGTTGGCCTCGCCGAACTCGGTTATGCCCACGAAACACGCTTGGTCGGCCCCGAGCAGATCCGCCAGCAAGTGGTCAACGCCGATGGCTATGCCGGCGGATTGATCGACATGGGCTCCGGCCATCTGCATCCACTGGATCTGGTGCAGGGCGAAGCGCGTCTGGCCGCGTCCCTTGGCGTGCGGATCTTCGAGCAAAGTCCGGTGCTGGAAATCATCCACGGCGCAACCGTGCAAGTCCGCTGCGCCAGCGGCACCGTACGCGCCGGCAGTCTGGTGCTCGGTTGCAACGCGCATCTGGATGAACTGGAGAAACAGCTCAGCGGCAAAGTGCTGCCGGCCGGCAGTTACATCATCGCCACTGAGCCCTTGTCCGAAGAGCGCGCCGCGCAACTGATCCCGCACAACCTCGCGCTGTGCGACCAGAAAGTCGGCCTCGACTACTACCGGCTCTCAGCAGACCGGCGTTTGCTGTTCGGCGGCGCCTGCCATTATTCCGGGCGAGATCCGGCAGATATCGCCGCCTACATGCGCCCAAAGATGCTCAAGGTCTTCCCGCAACTGGCGGACGTGCGCATCGACTACCAGTGGGGCGGCAAGATTGGCATCACCGCCAATCGCTTCCCGCAGGTCGGACGGCTCAAACAGCATCCGAACGTGTTCTACGCCCAAGGCTATTCCGGCCATGGCCTGAACGTCACCCATTGGTGCGCCAAGCTGCTCGGCGAGGCGATTCATGCCGGCCATAGCCAAGGCATGGACGTATTCAGCGGCGTGCCGCACATGACCTTCCCCGGCGGCCCGGCACTGCGCTCGCCGCTGCTGGCCCTGGGGATGTTCTGGTATCGGTTGCGCGAGATGCTCGGCTGAGGTCTTTGCTCCTCTGCATTTGCTCTATCGCCAAGCACTTCTATATTGATGAAGTGCTTTGGCGTTCCTGACGCTCAGTGCCTAATTATTCGAGGAGGACACGGATGAAGTCGTCAGCCACCGACGAGCCGCGAGCACCAGGCCAGGCCCCGATCAAAACCCGCCGTTTCAGCGTATCGCTGGTGTGGATCGTACCGATCGTTGCCGTGTTGGTAGGCATTTCGCTGGTGGTGCACAACGTGATGCAGGAAGGGCCGGCCATTGTCGTCAACTTCAAGACTGGCAGCGGTCTGGTGGCCAACAAGACCGAGGTCAAGTACCGCAATGTGGTGATCGGTCAGGTGACCGAAGTCGAGTTGAGCAATGACCAGAAGAGCGTCAACGCCACCATCAAACTGGCCAAGCAGGCCGAAAGTTTTACCCGCGAAGACTCGCAGTTCTGGGTTGTCCGACCGCGCATCGGCGCTGGCGGTGTGTCAGGCATCGATACCCTGCTCTCCGGCGACTACATCGGTGCCGATATCGGCCAGGCCAACAATCGCGCCAAACAATTCAAGGGCCTGGAAAACCCACCGCCGATCACCTACGGCGAACCGGGCAAGCGCTTCATGCTGCACACCCAGGATCTCGGCTCGCTGGACATCGGCTCACCGGTTTACTACCGCAAAATTCCGGTCGGCCAAGTCGTCACCTACGAGCTGGCCCCTGACGGTAAAGGCGTGAACATCGAAGTGTTCATTCATGCGCCCAACGACGCCTTCGTCACCGAAAACACCCGTTTCTGGAACGCCAGCGGCATTGACGTCAGCGTCGGAGCCAACGGATTCCAGGTCAAAACCGAATCGTTGTCGTCGATGCTGGTTGGCGGCATCGCCTTCCGTGCGCCGGACTACAGCCCCAACGACGTGGCGGCGGCCGATGACAAGAAGTTCGAACTGTTCGAAGACCAGCTGACCGCCCTCGCCCCGCCCAATGGCAAGGCGCAGTACCTGAGCTTGCGCTTCGACCAGTCCCTGCGCGGGCTCAAGGTTGGCGCACCGGTTGAGTTCCTCGGCATGGAGATCGGCCGGGTGGTGGCGATCAATCTGGATTTCGACGCGAAGAAACGCAGCTTCCCGCTTAACGTCGGCATTGTCATTTACCCGCAGCGCCTCGGTATGGCCTACGGGAAAATGCTCACCGCGTTCAAACACGACCCCAACGACGAAGCCGCCGGCATTCGCCTGATGGGCACCTTTATCGACAATGGCCTGCGCGCTCAGGCCCGCAGTGGCAACCTGCTGACGGGCCAGCTGTACGTGGCGCTGGATTTCTTCCCGAAAGCCGAAAAAGTCGCGTTCGACCCAACGGCCCGCCCGGTGGTGATTCCGACCGTGCCCGGCAGCCTCGAACAGCTGCAGGAAAAACTCGAAGCTGTGGTCGACAAGCTCAACAAATTGCCGGTGGATCGCATCGCCAACAACCTCGACAGCAATCTGGTCGAACTGCGCAAAGGCCTGGCCCAGTTCAACGCCAAGACCTTGCCGGGCGTGCAGAGCACCCTCGCCGATGTCAGCAAGACCTTGCAGTCCGCCAGTTCGACCCTGGCCGAAGATTCGCCGCAGCGCGAGAAACTCACTGAGACCCTCGACGAACTCGGGCGCATGTCGCGCTCGCTGCGTGAGCTGTCGGATTATCTGGGCCGCCATCCGGAATCACTGATACGTGGCCGCCCCGACAACGCCGCGCCAATCGATCTGAAAGGACCGCCACGCAATTGAGCACAGGAGCTTACCCATGGCTGTACCGCTGAAGATCACCGTGCTCGCCGCGTTCATGCTGCTCGGCGCCTGCCGCAGCGACCCGATCAGCTTTCATACGCTGACACCGGTGCAACTGGCCAATACCCGTGCTGGCGGACAAATTCCGATTGAAGGCATCAGCGTGCCGCCGCAGGTCGATCGGGCGCAAATCGTCATCCGCCAGGGCAACAGCGGCCTCGCCATTCTGGACACCGATTGGTGGGGCGCGACGCTGGCCGATGAGTTACGCGGGGCGCTGAGCGATCAATTGAGCAATACCGGCGGCCAAGGCAACGTCTCGGTGCGCATCGAGGTGCAACGCTTCGATTCAATCCCCGGCCAATATGGCTTGATCGACGCCAAATGGCGCTTACGTCCAGCAGGTGCGACGGACAGTGGCCTGCTGACCTGCCGCTCGACCCTGCAGACCCCGTCGGGTCCGAGCATCGATGACCTGGTGAGCGCTCAGCAAAACAACGTCAAACGTCTGGCTGAACAGATCAGTCGAGCGGCAGCAGGCAACGCCCGCACCTGCCCTTCCCCGTCCTGATTCGGCTTACAGGTCGAAGCGATCCACCGCACGCCGCCGCTCGTTGTCGTCGCGCACGTCATAATTCGCCGTCGTCTGGATATTGCTGTGGTGAGCGAGCTTCTGCGCGATCGACAGATCATGCTCCTCGATCACCCGAGTGATGAACGAACGGCGGAAATCGTGAGGCATGATCTTCACGCCGACCTGCGTGCCCCGCTGGCGGGCGATGTAGTAGATCGCGTGCTTGGTGATGCGCTCACGGGTGATATGACTGCCACGGCGGATGCGATTGAACAGAAACGCATCGTCGCTCTCGCCTTCCTTCAGTTGTGAGCGGCGCAGCTCCAGCCACGCATCGAGCTTGGCGAACGCCCAGGCCGGTGCGTACTTGATCAGTTGCTTGTTGCCCTTGCCGGTCACGGTAAGGCTGCGCTCCGTGAAGTCGACCTGATTGAGGTCTAGATCCACCGACTCGGATTTGCGCATGCCGGTGCCATACAGCAACGCAATCACCGCGGCGTCGCGAAGGCCCTGCGGTCGTGGATCGGCGGCGCAGACTTCCATCAATTCATGAATCAGTGTGCGTTTGAGATTACGCCCCTGCGACAACCGCGTGCCGGCGATGCCTTTTACCGAACGCATCTTCAGCAGGTGATCCTGACTGATCAGGCTCATCCGCCAGGCTTCATTCATCACGCCGCGCACGGCGTTGACGTACAGCGACGAGGTATTCGGCGCATAACCGTCGGCGCGCAACGCGGCGACCAGTGCCACCACGTCCTCCGGTTGCAGCGCGTGCCAGGGGATTTCCTCGATATTCACTTCTTCGAAACCGAGACGGTCGGCGGCGTCCTGCAAGACGTAGCGCATGGTCAATTGGCTGGAGGGCGCCAGTCGGGCCAGATAAAGCGTCAGCGGATTAGTGTTGGTCGGGGTGGATTGGGAACTCGACAAGTCAATCAAACGAAACGGCCTTGAATAGAAAACAGTTCAACAAAACAACTTAAAAGTGCAAACAAACTTATATAAAGAGCGACTCTTCTCTATGACTTTTTCACTAAAGATGCCGATAAGCGGAAGAAGTCTGAACGACGGCTGTATGACTTACAGATAGACGAATAGCCGACCGTTTTTTCATGTTCCTTTCACAAAAACGGGCATAACCTTAATTACAACAGGTTGCCCCGAAAGGCCTGCAACCCTGCCGTCCGTGGGCACAAAAGTCAATCAGGCATTCCCCGGCCGGTATTCCAAACCATTGAAATCACGTGTTTTTCAGACAACTGGCTGAAGGATTGCTGTCGCCTCGAGGTTCTTATGAGTCAAGCGTTTCTGCCCTTTTCCCGGCCGAGTATCGGCGACGAAGAAATAACCGCCGTCGAACAAGTATTACGTTCCGGCTGGATTACTACCGGCGCTAAATGCCAGGCACTTGAAGAACAGTTCGCCCACTATGTCGGCTGCCGCCACGCCGTCGCACTATCTTCAGCTACGGGCGCAATGCATATCGCATTGCTGGCATTGGGCATCGGCCCGGGTGACGAAGTCATAACGCCGTCGCAAACCTGGGTGTCGACCGCCAACATGATCTCGCTGCTCGGCGCCAAACCGGTGTTTGTCGACGTCGACCGCGACACGCTGATGACGGACGTGGCGCATATCGAAGCGGCCATCACCCCACGCACCAAAGCGATCATCCCGGTGCATTACGCCGGTGCCGCGTTTGATCTCGATCCGCTGTATGCCCTCGCCGACAAGCACGGCATCGCGGTAATCGAAGACGCCGCCCACGCCGCTGGCACACGTTACAAGGGGCGTCACGTCGGTTCGCAAGGCACGGCGATCTTCTCGTTCCATGCAATCAAGAACATGACCTGTGCCGAAGGCGCGATGTTCGTCACTGACGACGAAGCCCTGGCCAACCGTGTGCGCATGCTCAAGTTTCATGGCCTTGGTGTCGACGCCTATGACCGCCTGACCGGTGGCCGCAAGCCGCAGGCACAAGTCATGGAGCCGGGTTTCAAATACAACCTCGCCGACATCAACGCCGCGATAGCACTGGTGCAACTGGAACGCCTTGACGCGATCAATGCCCGCCGCACCGAGCTGGCCACAGCCTATCTACAAAAGCTCGAAGGCCTGCCGGTGCAGCCATTGGCCTTGCCCGACTACGCCCAACAACACGCCTGGCACCTGTTCATCCTGCGCATCGACAGCGAACGCTGCGGCATGGATCGCGAAACCTTTATGAAAGGTTTGCAGGATCAGGGCATCGGCACCGGTATCCACTTCATCGCCACCCACCTGCACACCTGGTATCGCCAGCGTGATCCCGACCTGTATCTGCCCAACACCGAATGGAACTCGGTACGGCTGTGCTCAATTCCGTTGTTCCCCGACATGACCGATCAAGACCTCGACCGCGTCGTCGGCGCCATCGCCACCCTTATGGATAAACGCCCGTGAAACCTTACCCGATACGCTGCGTGTCGATCGTCATCCCTGTCTACAACGAACAGGAAAGTCTGCCGGAGCTGCTGCGCCGTACCGAAGCGGCCTGCCGGTTATTGCGTCACGACTATGAAATCGTTTTGGTGGACGACGGCAGTCGCGATGAGTCCGCCCATCTGCTGGAAGAAGCCGCCACCCGTGAAGACAGCCCGTTCGTGGCGGTGATCCTCAACCGCAACTACGGCCAGCACGCGGCGATCATGGCCGGTTTCGAGCAGTGCAAAGGCGATGTGGTCATCACTCTTGACGCCGACCTGCAGAACCCGCCGGAAGAAATCCCGCGACTGATCGCCGAAGCAGAAAAGGGTTACGACGTCGTCGGCACCGTGCGCGGCAACCGTCAGGATTCGGCCCTGCGCCGCTACCCGTCGAAGCTGATCAACCTCGCCGTGCAACGCTCCACTGGCGTGGCCATGAGCGACTACGGCTGCATGCTCCGCGCTTACCGCCGCACGATCATCGACGCGATGCTCGCTTGCCGCGAACGCAGCACATTCATCCCGATCCTGGCCAACAGCTTCGCCCGCCACACCACCGAAATCGTCGTCGCCCACGCCGAGCGTGAACACGGCGATTCGAAGTACAGCCCGATGCGCCTGATCAACCTGATGTTCGACTTGATCACCTGCATGACCACCACGCCGCTGCGGTTACTGAGCATCGTCGGTTTCACCATGGCCGGGCTCGGTCTGCTGTTTGCCCTCGCGCTGATCCTGATGCGGCTGATCTTCGGTTCCGGCTGGGCCGGTGACGGCATGTTCGTACTGTTCGCCGTGCTGTTCGTGTTCACCGGCGGCCAGTTCATCGGCATGGGCCTGCTCGGCGAATACCTGGGGCGCATGTACAGCGACGTGCGCGCCCGCCCGCGTTTCTTCATTGAAAAAGTCTTGCGCAGCCACGCCGTTACCCCGGCGCCTGCGGTCACCGTTGATGGTCTCTCCTCTTCTTCTACTACCGGTCAGGTTCTCTCATGAGTGCAAAAACTGTTGTCTTCGCTTACCACGACATCGGCTGCGCCGGCATTCAAGCCCTGCTCGACAGCGGCTATGACATTGCTGCCGTGTTCACTCACGCGGATGACCCGAAAGAAAACGCTTTCTACGCCTCGGTTGCGCAACTGTGCGCAAAAAAAGGCATTCCCGTGCACGCCCCGGAAGACGTCAACCACCCGTTGTGGATCGAGCGCATCGCCAAACTCGACCCTGACTACCTGTTCTCTTTCTATTACCGCAATCTGCTGAGTGAGCCGTTGCTGGCCACGGCGAGCAAAGGTGCATTCAACCTGCACGGCTCGTTGTTGCCGCGCTACCGTGGCCGCGCCCCGGCGAACTGGGTGCTGGTCAACGGTGAAACCGAAACCGGCGTAACGCTGCACCGCATGGTTAAACGTGCCGATGCCGGCGCCATCGTCGCCCAGCAGCGCGTCGCCATCGAGCGCAGCGACACCGCGCTGAGCCTGCACGGCAAACTTCGCCTCGCCGCTATCGATCTGCTGCGTGATGCACTGCCCGCCATGCTGCAAGGCCGGATCAGTGAAACCCCGCAGGATGAATCCCAAGCCACGGTGTTCGGCCGTCGCACCCCGGCGGACGGCAAACTGCTCTGGGCGAAACCGGCCGAGCAACTGTTCAATCTGATTCGCGCCGTCACCCAACCGTATCCGGGTGCGTTCTGCGCCGTCGGCGAACACAAGCTGATCGTCTGGAGTGCCGAAGTCGTCAAAGGCAACGACGGTCAGGCACCGGGCCGGGTGATCAGCGTCGATCCGCTGCGCATTGCCTGCGGCGAAGATTCGCTGGTGATCCTCTCGGGTCAGCGTAACGACAACGGTCTGTTTCTCAGTGGCCCGCAATTGGCCAACGAACTGGGGCTGGTCGACGGCTCGTTACTGCGTGGTGCCGAATCCGGCCGTGCGCCCCGCCGTACTCGCGTGCTGATCCTTGGCGTCAACGGCTTTATCGGCAATCACCTGTCCGAGCGTCTGCTGCGCGATGACCGCTACGAAGTCTATGGCCTGGACATCGGCTCCGACGCCATCGACCGTCTGCGCAGTCATCCGCACTTCCACTACGTCGAAGGCGACATCAGCATTCACTCCGAGTGGATCGAGTACCACATCAAGAAGTGCGACGTGGTGCTGCCGCTGGTGGCCATCGCCACGCCGATCGAATACACGCGCAATCCGCTGCGGGTATTCGAACTCGACTTCGAAGAAAACCTGAAACTGGTGCGCTACTGCGTCAAGTACAACAAGCGCGTGATCTTCCCGTCGACCTCGGAAGTCTATGGCATGTGCCAGGACAAGAACTTCGACGAGGACACCTCCAACCTGATCGTCGGCCCGATCAACAAGCAGCGCTGGATCTACTCGGTGTCCAAGCAATTGCTCGACCGGGTGATCTGGGCCTACGGCGCCAAGGGCCTGAATTTCACCCTGTTCCGCCCCTTCAACTGGATGGGCCCGCGTCTTGACCGACTGGATTCGGCACGCATCGGCAGCTCCCGCGCCATCACGCAACTGATCCTCAACCTGGTGGAAGGCACGCCGATCCGTCTGTTCGACGGTGGTGAGCAGAAACGCTGCTTCACCGACATCGCCGACGGCGTCGAAGCCCTGGCACGGATCATCGATAACGACAACGACGTCTGCAACGGCCAGATCATCAACATCGGCAACCCGGACAACGAAGCGAGCATCCGCCAGTTGGGCGAAGAACTGCTGCGCCAGTTCGAAGCGCATCCGCTGCGCGACAACTTCCCGCCGTTCGCCGGTTTCCGCGACGTCGAAAGCAAAGCGTTCTACGGTGCCGGATATCAGGACGTCGAGCACCGCAAGCCAAGCATCGCCAACGCCAAGCGCCTGCTGGGCTGGACGCCAACCGTTGAGATGCGCGAGACGATCGGCAATACGCTGGACTTCTTCCTGCGTGAAGCGATGCTCGAAATCGCGGACAAGAAGTAATGCAGGCCGGTCTACGCATCGACGTCGACACCTTTCGCGGCACCCGTGAAGGTGTGCCGCGCCTGCTGGAAATGCTCGATGAAGCGCAGGTCAAGGCGACGTTCTTCTTCAGTGTCGGCCCCGACAACATGGGTCGGCATCTGTGGCGCCTGATTCGCCCGCAGTTCCTCTGGAAGATGCTCCGCTCCAATGCTGCCGGCCTCTATGGCTGGGACATTCTGCTGGCCGGCACCGCATGGCCGGGCAAACCGATTGGTCGCGAACTCGGGCACTTGATGCGTCAGGCCCGGGACGCGGGTCATGAGGTCGGCCTGCATGCCTGGGATCACCATGGCTGGCAAGCCAATGCCGGGCGTTGGAGCGATACTCAGCTGATCGAGCAAATTCGTCAGGGCGTCGACACCTTGAGCGACATTCTCGGCGCCAAAGTCGAATGCTCGGCCGCCGCCGGTTGGCGCGCCGATGAGCGTGTGATCGAAGCCAAACAGGCCTTCGGCTTTCGCTACAACAGCGATTGCCGTGGGACACGCCTGTTTCGGCCTTTGCTGGCGGACGGCACGCCGGGCACCCCGCAGATTCCGGTGGACCTGCCGACCTTCGACGAGGTCGTCGGCCCCATCGTCGCCGCGAGGGATTTCAACCGGTTCATCCTCGACCACTTCCTCCCGCGACAACTCAACGTCTACACCATTCATGCCGAAGTGGAAGGGATTCTGATGGCTGAGGATTTTCGTCAATTGCTGGCCGATGCGCGCCAGCGAAACATTGACTTCACACCGCTGGGCGACTTGTTGCCCGAGTTCTTCAACACCTTGCCCGTGGGTCGCGTACAACGCGGCGCACTCGATGGCCGAGAAGGCTGGCTGGGAGTACAAGGCGCATGACTAAACGCTGGGCATTGCCGCTGCTGTTGCTGGGCATCTGCTTGCTGGCTTATTTGCTGCCGCTGGGCACGCATGGCTTGTGGATTCCCGACGAGACCCGCTACGCGCAGATCAGCCAGGACATGCTGCTGAGCGGCAACTGGGTGTCGCCGCATTTCATGAGCCTGCGCTACTTCGAGAAGCCGATTGCCGGTTACTGGATGATCGCCCTCGGCCAGGAGTTGTTCGGGCAGAACCTGTTCGGCGTACGTTTTGCGTCAGCGTTGAGCAGCGGTTTGAGTGTGTTGCTGTGCTTCCTGATCGCCCGGCGCTTGTGGAACGAGCCGCGCAAAAGCTTCGTCTGCGCCCTGCTCTACATGAGCTTCACGATTGTTGCCGGTCAGGCCGGTTACGCCAATCTCGATCCGCAATTCACCTTTTGGGTCAACCTCAGTCTGGTGGCGCTGTGGTTTGCCGTCGACAGCCGCACCAGCGGCAAGCGCATGGCTGCGTGGGCCGTGTTGGGGCTGGCCTGCGGCATGGGGTTCATGACCAAAGGGTTTCTTGCCTGGCTGCTGCCGGTGCTGATCGCGTTGCCGTGGATGCTCTGGCAAAAACGCTGGCGTGAACTGCTGCTGTTCGGCCCGGTGGCGATTGCCATCGCGATCATCGTCAGCCTGCCGTGGGTGTTGGCCGTGCATGCCCAGGAACCGGATTACTGGCGGTTCTTCTTCTGGCACGAACACATCCGTCGGTTTGCCGGTGACGATGCCCAGCACGATGCGCCGTGGTGGTTTTATCTGCCGCTGCTGGTGGCGTTCAGTCTGCCGTGGGTTGGCTTGTTGCCAGCCGCCTTCAAGCAAGCGTGGCAGACCCGCGCGCAAACCAACATGGTGTTCCTGCTGCTGTGGTTGCTGATGCCGCTGCTGTTTTTCAGCCTGAGCAACGGCAAGTTGCCGACTTACATCCTGCCGTGCCTGTTGCCGATGGCGTTGTTGCTGGGTAATGCCCTGGCTGACCGCTTGCGTCTGGAGCGAGGCCGGGCGCTGAGCATCAATGGCCTGCTCAATCTGTTGCTGGGCCTCGTGACGCTGATTGCACTGGTTTATCTGCAACTGAAAAAGCCGCTGTACGACCACGAACTGCACAGCCTGGTGCTGCTGTTCATCGGCCTGATCGGCTGGATCATCGCCAACCTGATGCAAGCCTTCCTGCCGTTGCAATGCTGGGCGGCGCCAGCGCTGGGCAGCCTTCTACTGGTCGGCGTACTCCCGGCAGCACTACCCAAATCGGTAGTCGCCAACAAGATGCCTGACCAGTTCATTCGCCATCACGTCACGGAACTGGCGCAGACCTCGCACTTGCTGAGTAACGATCTGGGCGCGGCCTCGGCCCTGTCCTGGCGCCTGAAACGCCCACAGGTCGCGCTGTACAACACGATAGGCGAATTGAAATATGGCCTTGCCTATCCTGACGGCATTCAACAACGGGTCGATTCCGACCAGGTGCAACAATGGATGCGTGAGGCCCGCCGCAGCGGTTCGGTCGGCGTGGTGATGCGCGTCAAGGGGCAAGACGAACTGGACGAAATCGACAGACTGCCAAAGGACGGCATCCGATACGAACAGGGCAATCTGGTGATCATGATTCTCCCTCGGGAGGCGTCATGAGCCTGTTGCTGCTGTTGGCCGCGTGCGTGCTGACCTGCCTGGGCCAGATAGCGCAGAAATACGCCGTGGAGAGTTGGCGCGGCGTCGAGTCGTCCTGGCCCGAAAAATTGCGTACGCCGTGGCTATGGCTGGCGCTGCTCGCCCTCGGCTCGGGCCTGTTGGTCTGGCTGCTGGTGTTACAGCGTCTGGAGGTCGGCATTGCTTACCCGATGCTCAGCCTCAACTTTGTGCTGATCACCTTGATCGCCCGCTTCGTCTTCCGTGAACCCATCGACCGCCAGCACTGGCTGGGTGTGGCGCTGGTAATCGGCGGCGTGGCGTTGCTGGGGCAACAGTCATGAACCAGCGTCGTGGAATCACTTTCGCTCTCGGCAGCGTGCTGTTAGTCAGCGCCGCGCAACTGGGCATGCGCTGGAGCATGACGCGTCTGCCGGCGCCCGATCACTGGCTGGCGATCGACAGCATCGATCTGCGCGCCTTGGCGGTGGTCGGCGCGGCGATTCTGGCCTACGCCCTGTCGATGTTCTGCTGGCTCGGCGCCCTGCGCGACCTGCCGCTGGGCCGTGCCTATTCGCTGCTGAGCATCAGCTACGCGCTGGTGTACTTGCTGGCGGCCAGTCTGCCGCTGTTCAACGAATCCTTCAGTTTCACCAAATCACTGGGCGTGGCGCTGGTCATGCTCGGGGTCATCACCATTAACACGCGTCCGGCTCGTGCGCCCGAATTCAGGAGTGCTCCATGAAAATCACAGTCTTTGGTAGCGGTTATGTCGGTCTGGTGCAGGCTGCTGTGTTGGCCGAGGTCGGGCATGACGTGGTGTGCATGGACGTCGACCAGAAGAAGGTCGATCTGCTCAAGCAAGGCCATGTCAGCATCTTCGAACCGGGGCTGGCCAGCCTGGTGCGCGAGGGCATCGACTCGAAACGCCTGCAATTCACCACCGATGAGCAACTCGCTGTGCAGCACGGTCGAGTGGCGTTCATT
Organism: Pseudomonas sp. NPDC087639; assembly: GCF_044743385.1. NCBI lineage: Bacteria > Pseudomonadati > Pseudomonadota > Gammaproteobacteria > Pseudomonadales > Pseudomonadaceae > Pseudomonas > Pseudomonas sp. NPDC087639. Next base: position 453,907 of record NZ_JBIUWI010000001.1, read on the forward strand.
GCCGTCGGCACGCCGTCCCGTGAAGACGGCTCGGCCGATCTGCGTTACGTGCTCTCCGTCGGTGACGCCATCGCCCGCCACCGTGAGCTGCCGTTGATTCTGGTGGAGAAATCCACCGTGCCAGTGGGCACCGGAGACACCTTGCGCACGCACATCGAAAAGGCTTTGATCAAGGTCGGCCGATTGCTGCAATTCGATATCGTCTCCAACCCGGAGTTTCTCAAGGAAGGTTCGGCCGTCGCCGACTGCCGCCGTCCTGATCGCATCGTTATAGGCTGCGAGGGTGATGACGTACGTGACGTGATGCGCGACCTCTACTCGCCGTTCAACCGCAACCATGACCGTATCATGTTCATGGACCTGCGCAGTGCCGAGCTGACCAAATACGCCGCAAACTGCATGCTGGCGACCAAGATCAGCTTCATCAACCAGATCGCCGAGCTGGCCGAACATCTGGGCGCTGACATTGAGTCGGTGCGTCAAGGCATCGGTGCCGACTCCCGCATCGGCTACCACTTCATCTACCCGGGCTGCGGTTATGGCGGTTCGTGCTTCCCCAAAGACATGCGCGCCTTGATCCACAGTGCCGAAGAAGCGCATTGCTCCAGCGACTTGCTGCAAGCGGTCGAAGCGATCAACCAACGGCAGAAACACAAGCTCTTCGAACGCATCAACGCGTTCTACAAGGGTGACCTGCGCGGCAAGACCTTTGCCTTGTGGGGCCTGGCGTTCAAGCCCAACACCGACGACATGCGCGACGCGCCGAGCCGGGTGCTGCTGGAGGAATTGTGGGCCGCCGGTGCCAGCGTGCGCGCATTCGACCCCGAAGCCATGCAGGAAACCCAGAACCTCTACCCGGACGAGTCGAAACTGATGCTGATGGGCACCCCGGAATCGGTACTGCCCGGCGCCGACGCGCTGATCATTTGCACCGAATGGCAGCAATTCAAGGCGCCGGATTTCGACCTGATCAAGCAACGCCTCAACACCCCGGTGATCTTCGACGGTCGCAACCTGTATGACGCCGAGCGTTTGGCGCGCAACGGCTTCCAGTATTTCCCGATGGGTCGCGGCGAGTCGCGCAAATTGCCGATACCGTTGCAACAATGGCCTCACAGGTCAGACGTCGCTTGATCACGTTGTCGCCTGCCATCCGCCGGCAGTCCCTGATCGCAGGGCTGCTGGCGTTCTTGTTGTTCGTCGCCGGGGTCTACTGGCAGGCCCCGATCGGGTTCGATTCACGCTTTGTACTGTTCGCTCAGGAGATGTTGCGCCACGGGCCGACGGTGTTTCCGACCACGTATGGTCAACCCTATGCCGACTATTCGACCGTATCGACACTGTTTGTCTGGCTGCTGTCGTTGCCATTCGGCGCGGTCAACGCTTTCACCGCGTGGGCACCGAGCGCCGTTGCCGGAGCGTTGATCGTGACGTTGATGTATCGCCTGCTGACGCCGTATTCGCGGCGCTGGGCGTTGATCAGCATTGCGCTGTTGATGCTCACCGGCACCTTCGTCACCGAAGTGCGCGCGGTGTCGCAGGACTTGATGCTCGCCGCCGTGGCGTTTGCAGTTTTCTATCTGGGTTATGCCCATGATCACTTTGGCGCTGGACGGCGCTGGCCTTTGATCTTCGTCTTGTTGTTACTCGGCTTCGGCATTCGCGGGCCGATCGGGCTGGTGGTGCCGACCGGCATGTTGTGCAGCTATTACCTGCTCAATCGGCAGTGGTCGCGGTTGCTGGTGTTTGGCGTGTTGGCTTCGGTATTGCTGGTGGCGTGTGTCGGCCTGCTGCTGTGGTTCGCTAAGGTCAGTGGCGGGTCAGCATTTATGCAAGACGTGATTCGCATGCAGTTCATGGGACGCATGGACGGCAGCGAAGGTGTCAGTGGTTCGCTGTATTACTTCACCAGTTCACTGGGTAACTATGCGCTGGCGTATCCATTGGCCTTGCTGGCTCTCGCGGCCACATGGTTGAGCAAACCGCACCAGCGCGGGCCGGCCTTGCGGCTGGTGCAATATTGCGCGGCGGCAGGACTGATCGTGATGGTCGGGCTGTCGATCCCACAGGCGAAAAAAGCTCGGTATCTGCTGCCGATGCTGCCGATGGCGGCAATCATTGCGGCGTATCCGTTTCAAGTGCTTCATGGACAAGTGTTCAGGTGGTTGCGCGGTTTGCTGCTGGGTGTGTGGCTGCTGACCCCGGGATTATTGATAGCCGGTCTGTTGTTCGCCCAGCGACGGTTTCCCGAGCAACTGACCGAAGTCGGCGTGGTGCTGATTGCGTTAGGGGTGCTGCAGTTGGCGGCGCTGTCGCGGTTATTGATCCCGCGATGGCGCGCTGAAGTGCTGGCGCTGTGTTCGGTGTTGGCGTTGTGGACGGTATATGTCGCGGTATTTGAACCCGTTGAGCAGCGTCTGTATGACACTCGCACCTTCAGCCGTGCTGCGTTTGCCCAGGTGCAGCAAAACCCCGCCCCGCTGGTGCTGCACGGCATGGGCAAGGACGCGAAGGCGATCAAGTTCATGGTCAACCTTGAACAGAATCTGCAACCGCAGTTCAGCGAAACCGCGCAGCAGTTGGAAGCACTCAAGGGCCCGGCGTGGCTGATGATGGACCGCAGTGATTTCCTGGCCCTCAAAGGTACTCCGCTGGAAAACCTGCAACCGGTACTCAGCGGCCCTTTCGACAAAAACGACTACATCCTGCTGTATCTGAAACCCTTGTAGGTGCTGTCAGGTTGACCGTTGAGCGAGACCCGGTGAGGATGTCGAGCCTGCCCTCGAATCCGAAATAAGGACATTGACCTCTTCGTGGCCACCTATTCGCCCCTCATTCGCCGGTTGATGATCAGCTCGCTCACCGTCGTCATCAGCCGCGCCCTGATCAGCCCGTTATTGACCTTGTTCCTCAGCAACAAACTCGGCCTCAACCCGCAAGACGTCGGCCTGTTGTTGGGTATCGCAGTGTTCAGTGCCACGCTGCTGTCGCTGTACGGCGGCTACATCATCGATAAGCTGGACAAGTGCCAGTTGCTGATCCTGACCATGCTCTCGAGCGGCATCGGCCTGATCCTGCTGACCTTCGCGCAGAATCTGTATCTGGTCACGTTGGTGCTGATCATCAGCGAGACGGCGTCGGCGCTGTTCCTGATCTGCTCCAAGGCGATCCTCAGTGAAAACCTGCCGGTTGGCCAACGGGTCAAGGCGTTCTCCCTGAACTACACGCTGACCAACATCGGCTACGCCGTCGGCCCGATGATCGGCGTGGTAATTGCCGGTATCCAGCCGTCGGCGCCGTTTATCGTGGCGGGTGCGATTGCCATCGGCAGCATTTTTCTGTTGCTGGGTGCCGCCAGAGACGTCAAGCCGATAGCGCCGGTCGGTCAGCCGCAAAGCTTTCTGAAGACGCTGATCATCCTGAAAAACGACCGCACGATGATCCTGTTCACCCTCGGCTGTCTGCTCAGCACCTTGGTGCACGGGCGCTTTACCTTGTACCTGTCGCAATACCTGCTGGTGACCCACACCCAGCAACAGACCCTCGATACCATGGCCGTCCTGCTCGCTTGCAATGCAATCACGGTGATTTTGCTGCAATACCAAGTCGGCCGCCTGCTCAGCCGCGAGCACTTGCGTCACTGGATTGTCGGCGGCACTGCGTTGTTCATTGTCGGGCTGATCGGGTTCAGTCTGGCCGACAGCCTTATTGGCTGGTGCGTGGCAATGTTCATCTTCACTCTGGGCGAAATGATCATCTACCCAGCTGATTTCCTCTTCGTCGACACCCTCGCCCCGGAAGAACTGCGCGGCAGCTACTACGGTGCGCAGAATCTGGCGGCGCTTGGAGGTGCGGCGAGCCCGGTGATGTGCGGGTTCCTGCTGATGCACACACCGGCGCCGAGCATGTTCTACGCTCTGAGCGCCCTGGCCGCCGTGGGCGGTTACTTGTGTGTTGTCAGTGGTCGGCGCGTCGCTTCAATTCAGAAATAATGCATTAAAGCTGCATTAATATGAATTTGTCAGCATCGAGATAGATCGGCACACTGTGCGCGTTCCTCCCCCAATGTTGGAACACTTCGAGGGCTTTCCGGATTGTCGGACAGTCCTTTTTTTTGCCCCGAATTTGCTGCAAGGACCGATTCACATGCTCGCTCGCTGGTTGCCCGCCGCCATCAACACCCGCCCCACCGAATGGAGCCGCGCCGCTATCGGCATGGCGTTGGGCACGTTGTTCAGTGTGTGGCTGTGTGCTCAGGTATTTGGCCATGACGTCGCCTATCACCTGATCGGGCCTTTGGGCGCCTCGGCAGTGTTGCTGTTTGCCGTGTCATCCGGTGCCCTCGCCCAGCCGTGGTCGATTCTCGGTGGGTATTTGTGTGCCGGTGTCGTGGCGTTATTGGTCGCCCATGTGCTCGGGCGCACCCTCGGCAGCGCCTGTCTGGCAGCGGGCATGGCGTTGATTCTGATGTGCTGGTTGCGCTGCCTGCATCCACCGGCTGGTGCTTTGGCACTCACTCTCGTGCTGGCCGATCCGGCAACCATCGCCATGGACTGGAAAGCCATGGAGCCGGTGATGCTCGGCGCGGCGTGCATGCTGCTCAGTGCTTTGGCCTACAACAACCTCACGCGCATTCGTTATCCGAAACGTCCCACTGAACCCGCGCCCGTGGTTGCCCCGGTCGACAGCCAGGCGATCACAGCTGAAGACCTGAAACTCGCATTGGCCGACATGGGGGCCTTCATCGACATCACGCCTGAAGACCTCGAACAACTGATCCACGCCAGTGAACTGCACGCCAAGCGGCGTAGCATCGGAGAAGTCTTCTCCTGACACCACCCTCCCCCTTTAGAAGCTGTCTAGTGAAACGAGGCTGCGATCTTTTGATCCTGATTTAGAAGATCAAAAGATCGTAGCGTGCTGCAGCTCCTACACTGTTGTGGCATTCCATGACTTAGGGCAAAAACGCAGACTGCCCCTGCACATATCCCCGTTGTACACGGCAAATTTGCACTGTTACGATCCGTTAACGCTCGCGCGCGAGTTTCTCGAATAAAGACAATAAAAGCAGGGAGTTAGTGATGACTGCTCAGGCTTCATCCCCGAGGACGTTGTCCATGGATGCCACGCAAAACGAAGTGCTGGCCGAGGTTCGCAACCACATTGGTCACCTGACCCTCAACCGCCCCGCCGGCCTCAACGCCATCACCCTCGACATGGTTCGATTGCTGCAACAGCAACTCGACGCCTGGGCCACGGACGCTAATGTCCACGCAGTGGTGCTGCGCGGTGCCGGTGAAAAAGCCTTCTGCGCCGGCGGCGACATTCGTTCCCTGTACGACAGCTATAAAAGCGGCGACACGCTGCACGAAGAATTCTTCGTCGAGGAATACGCCCTCGACCTGACAATCCACCACTACCGCAAACCGGTGCTGGCACTGATGGATGGGTTCGTCCTCGGCGGCGGCATGGGCCTGGTGCAAGGCGCCGATCTGCGGGTGGTCACCGAGAAGAGCCGTCTGGCGATGCCGGAAGTGGCCATCGGTTATTTCCCGGACGTCGGTGGCAGCTACTTCCTGCCGCGCATTCCCGGTGAGCTGGGGATTTATCTGGGCGTCAGTGGTGTGCAGATTCGAGCGGCCGATGCGCTGTATTGCGGCCTCGCCGATTGGTACATCGACAGCAACAAACTCGTCACGCTCGATGAACAACTCGATGGCCTGGAATGGCACGACACGCCGCTCAAGGATTTACAGAATCTGCTGGCCAAAAACGCTGTGCAAACCCTGCCCAGTGCGCCGCTCCAGGCCTTGCGCCCGGCCATCGACCATTTCTTCGCCCTGCCGGATGTGCCGAGCATGGTTGAGCAATTGCGCGCGGTGACCGTCGCCGACAGCCATGAATGGGCGACCACTACGGCGGATCTGCTGGAAACCCGCTCACCGCTGGCCATGGCCGTCACCCTGGAAATGCTCCGTCGTGGCCGGCATCTGAGCCTGGAACATTGCTTCGCTCTGGAGCTGCACCTGGATCGCCAGTGGTTCGCCCGTGGCGATCTGATCGAAGGTGTCCGCGCCCTGCTGATCGACAAAGACAAGTCACCACGCTGGAACCCGCCGACTCTCGCCGCACTGGACGCTGCGCATATCGCGAGTTTCTTCCACGGTTTTGATGAGAGCGGGAGCTGAGCCATGCACGATCTCGAACTGACTGAAGAACAAGTAATGATCCGCGACATGGCCCGGGACTTTGCCCGTGGCGAAATCGCGCCCCACGCGCAAGCCTGGGAAAAGGCTGGCTGGATCGATGACGCCCTCGTGGCGAAGATGGGCGAACTGGGTCTGCTGGGTATGGTCGTCCCCGAAGAATGGGGCGGCACCTATGTCGACTACGTGGCTTACGCACTGGCAGTAGAAGAGATTTCCGCCGGTGACGGCGCGACCGGCGCGTTCATGAGCATTCACAACTCGGTCGGCTGCGGCCCAGTGCTCAACTATGGCAGCGAAGCACAGAAACAAACCTGGCTGGCCGATCTGGCCAGCGGGCAAACCATCGGCTGCTTTTGCCTGACCGAACCGCAGGCCGGCTCCGAAGCGCACAATCTGCGCACCCGCGCCGAACTGCGCGACGGTCAGTGGGTAATCAACGGCGCCAAGCAATTTGTCAGCAACGGCAAACGGGCGAAACTGGCAATCGTGTTTGCCGTGACCGATCCGGATCTGGGCAAGAAAGGTATTTCGGCGTTTCTGGTGCCGACCGACACCCCAGGTTTCATCGTTGACCGCACCGAACACAAAATGGGCATCCGCGCCTCCGACACCTGCGCGGTGACGCTGAACAACTGCAGCATTCCCGAGGCCAACCTGCTCGGCGAACGTGGCAAAGGCCTGGCGATTGCCCTGTCCAACCTTGAGGGCGGACGCATCGGGATTGCCGCGCAAGCCTTGGGCATCGCCCGTGCTGCGTTTGAAGCGGCGCTGGCTTATTCGCGAGACCGGGTGCAGTTCGGCAAACCGATCAACGAGCACCAGAGCATCGCCAACCTGCTGGCCGACATGCACATGCAATTGAATGCGGCACGGCTGATGATCCTGCACGCGGCGCGGCTGCGCACGGCGGGCAAACCGTGTCTGTCGGAGGCGTCACAGGCCAAGCTGTTTGCCTCGGAAATGGCCGAGAAGGTCTGTTCGTCAGCAATTCAGATTCATGGCGGGTATGGCTATCTGGAGGACTATCCGGTCGAAAAGTACTACCGCGATGCGCGGATTACCCAGATCTATGAAGGGTCGAGCGAGATTCAGCGGATGGTGATTGCACGGGAGTTGAAGAACTACCAGATCTAACAGCAAAAGCATCGCCAGCAGGCTGGCTCCCACATTGGATCTGCGTCGTACACAAATCCCCTGTAGGAGCCAGCCTGCTGGCGATGGCGCCCTGGCAAACGCCGTATTACTTGCCTTGGAACTCCGGTGGCCGCTTGGCCACAAACGCCGCCATGCCTTCCTTCTGATCCTGAGTGGCGAACGCCGCATGGAACACCCGGCGCTCGAAGCGTACGCCTTCAGTCAGATTGACCTCAAACGCGCGGTTGACGCTCTCCTTGACCATCATTGCAATCGGCAGTGATTTGCTGGCGATCACTGCGGCAACCTTGAGCGCTTCATCCAGCAATTCATCGCTCGGCACGATCCGAGCGACGATGCCACAGCGCTCGGCTTCCACCGCATCAATCAAGCGCCCGCTCAGGCACATTTCCATGGCCTTGGCCTTGCCCACAGCGCGAGTCAGGCGCTGGGTGCCGCCCATGCCCGGCAAGACGCCGAGATTGATCTCCGGTTGGCCGAACTTGGCGTTGTCGCCCGCCAGAATGAAGTCGCACATCAACGCCAGTTCACAGCCGCCACCGAGAGCGAAACCGTTGACTGCAGCGATGATCGGTTTGCGGCGATTGGCCACGCGATCGCTGTCGCTGAACAGGTCGTCCATGTAGATCTGCGGATACGTCAGCTCGGCCATTTCCTTGATGTCGGCACCGGCAGCGAAAGCCTTTTTTGAGCCGGTGATGACGATACAGCCGATGTTTGAATCCGCCTCCAGGCCATCGAGCGCGGTATTCACTTCGCGGACCAGTTGCGCGTTCAGGGCGTTCAGCGCCTGCGGGCGGTTCAGGGTGATCAGGCCAACGCGGCCATGGGTTTCCAGCAGAATCGTTTCGTAAGTCATGGGCAAGATTCCTTGTCAGAGATTGCGCGAAATAACCATGCGCTGAATGTCGCTGGTGCCTTCGTAGATCTGGCAGACACGCACGTCGCGGTAGATGCGCTCCAGCGGGAAGTCGTTGAGGTAACCGTAACCGCCGAGGGTTTGCAACGCCATGGAGCAGACCTTCTCAGCCATCTCCGAGGCGAACAGCTTAGCCATCGAGGCTTCGACCAGCGCTGGTTGGCCGCTGTCACGCAGGGCTGCAGCGTAATGCACCATTTGCCGGGCGACGGCGATTTGCGTGGCCATGTCGGCCAAGCGAAACGCCACGGCCTGGTGTTCGATGATCGGCTTGCCAAAGGTGTCGCGCTCGCGGGCGTAGTCACGGGCCGCTTCGAACGCGGCGCGGGCCATGCCCACCGATTGCGAAGCGATGCCGACGCGGCCGCCTTCAAGGTTGGCCAAGGCAATCTTGTAACCTTCGCCCTCCTCGCCCAATCGGTTGGCCACCGGCACTTTGACGTCTTCGAAGAGAATCTGGCAGGTGTCCGAAGCGTGCTGGCCGAGTTTGTCTTCGACGCGGGCGACTTTGTAGCCTGGTGAATCGGTCGGCACGATAAGCGCCGTGATCCCGCGTTTGCCGGCACTCGGGTCGGTCACGGCAAACACGATCACGATCCCGGCGTTTTTCCCGGAGGTGATGAACTGTTTGCAGCCATTGAGCACGTAGTGATCGCCTTCAAGGCGCGCGCGGGTTTTCAGGCTGCTGGCATCGGAACCAGCCTGAGGTTCGGTCAGGGCAAATGCACCGAGCATCGCGCCGCTGGCCAGCGGTTTGAGGAAACGTTCGCGCTGATCGTCGTTGCCGAACTTGAGGATCGGCACGCAACCCACCGAGTTGTGCACGCTCATGATCGTCGAGCAGGCGCCGTCACCGGCGGCGATTTCTTCCAGGGCCATGGCGTAGGCCAGGTAACCGGTGTCGCAACCGCCCCACTGTTCCGGCACGAGCATGCCGAAAAAACCCAGTCCGGCCATTTCGCCGATGGCTTCCTTGGGGAAACGGTGTTCGCGATCCCACTCGGCGGCGAACGGCTTGAGCCGTTCCTCGGCAAACTGCCGGGCCATGTCGCGGATCTGGTTTTGGTCTTCGTTGGGAATCATGGTGAATCCTTAAATCCGGGTTACAACACAATCCTTTGTAGGAGCTGCCGCAGGTTGCGATCTTTTGACTTTGATTTTCAACAGACAAGATCAAAAGATCGCAGCCTGCGGCAGCTCCTACAGAGGGCGCGCGGTTAGTAGACGCATTCCACGGCCATGGCCGTCGCTTCGCCGCCACCGATGCAGATCGCCGCCACGCCGCGCTTGAGGTTTTTCTGGCGCAATGCCGAGAGCAAGGTCACCAGAATCCGCGCACCCGAGGCACCGATTGGATGGCCCAGCGCACAAGCACCGCCGTGCACGTTGAGTTTCTCGTGGGGGATTTCCAGGTGAGTCATCGCCGCCATGCCGACCACGGCAAACGCTTCGTTGACCTCGAACAGGTCAACGTCGCCCAGCGACCAACCTGTTTTCTTGATCAGTTTCTTGATTGCACCAATCGGCGCCACCGGGAACAGGCCCGGAGTATCGGCAAATGCAGCATGGCCATGAATCACCGCCAGCGGTTTCAGGCCGAGTTTCTGCGCCTGCGATTGACGCATCAGCACCAGCGCCGCCGCGCCGTCGGAGATCGAACTGGAGTTCGCCGCCGTCACTGTGCCGCCTTCGCGGAACGCCGGTTTCAACGAGGCGATCTTGTCCAGTTTGGCTTTCGGCGGTTGCTCATCGTGGCTGATCAGCACCTGTTCTTTGCCGACGGTCACGGTCAGCGGGACGATTTCGTCCTTGAAGCTACCGTCCTTGATCGCCTGTTGTGCGCGGGTGGTCGAGGCGATAGCAAAAGCGTCCTGCGCTTCGCGGCTGAAGTGATTGGTCTCGGCGCAATCCTCGGCGAAGGTGCCCATCAGGCGACCCTTGTCGTAGGCGTCTTCGAGGCCGTCGAGGAACATTGAATCGAGCACGCGGCCGTGGCCCATGCGGTAACCGGCGCGGGCGCGATCCAGCAGATACGGCGAGTTGGACATGCTCTCCATGCCGCCTGCGATCACCACGTCGGCGCTGCCGGCGACCAGCATGTCGTGGGCCAGAATGGTGGTTTCCATGCCCGAGCCGCACATCTTGTTGACCGTGGTGCAGCGCGTCGATTTATCCAGCCCGGCACCCAGTGCCGCTTGCCGCGCAGGCGCCTGGCCGAGGCCCGCGGGCAGGACGCAACCGAACAGCACTTCGTCGACCGCATCGCTGGCAACACCGGCGCGTTCAACCGCCGCTTTGATGGCAGCAGCGCCAAGCTGCGGCGCGGTGAGGCTTTTCAGTTCGCCCTGAAAACCACCCATCGGGGTGCGGACGGCGCTGACGATGACAATCGGATCGTTGGAAATAGTCATGACAAATCCTCCTTACTTGGCGGCCATGCGCAAGGCACCGTCGAGACGGATCACCTCGCCGTTGAGCATGCTGTTTTCGATGATATGGCGGACCAGCGCGGCGTACTCGGCAGGCTTGCCCAAACGTGGCGGAAACGGTACGCCAGCAGCCAGCGATTCGCGAACTTCCGGGGTCATGCCGGCCATCATCGGGGTTTCGAAAATGCCCGGGGCGATGGTCATCACGCGGATGCCGAAACGCGCCAGTTCGCGCGCAGCGGGCAGGGTCAGGCTGGCGATGGCGCCTTTGGAGGCGGCGTAAGCAGCCTGGCCGATCTGACCGTCGAATGCCGCCACCGAGGCGGTGTTGATGATCACGCCGCGCTCGCCGTCGGCATTGGCTTCGCTTTCGGCAATCGCCGCAGCGGCCAGACGCAGCATGTTGAAGCTGCCGATCAGATTGACGTTGATCACCTGAGCAAAACTGGCCAGTGCGTGCGGGCCGTTCTTGCCGAGGATCTTCTCGCCACGGACGATGCCGGCGCAATTGACCAGACCGTTGAGGCTGCCAAAGGCTTTGACGGTCGCCTGCACAGCGGCTTCGGCAGCGGCTTCATTGCTGATGTCAGCGACGACGCTGTGTACGCCCAGACGCTGAGCCTGCGCGGCAACCGCTTCGGCATTCATGTCCACCAGCATCACTTTGGCGCCGGCATTCACCAGCAATTCAGCGGTGGCCGCACCCAGGCCGGACGCGCCGCCGGTGACGATAAAAACCTTGTTCTCGATCTGCATGACTGTTTCCTTGGATTCAAGCTGAAACGTTTTTCGCTGCGGCCTCTTGAGCCTTGGCGATTTCCTGGTTGCGCAAGATAAAGCGCTGCAATTTGCCGCTCGGGGTCTTGGGCAATTCGCTGACAAATTCGATTTCACGCGGGTATGAATGCGCTGCCAGACGCTTGCGCACGTGCTGGCGCAATTCTTCGGCCAGCGTAGGTTCCGCGCGGTATTGCGCGCTGAGCACGACAAAGGCTTTGACCAGTTCGGTGCGTTCCGGGTCCGGTTTGCCGACCACCGCCGCCTCGACCACGGCCGGGTGTTCAATCAGCGCGCTTTCGACGTCGAACGGGCCGACGCGGTAGCCGGAGGTGGTGATCACGTCGTCGCTGCGGCCGACGAAGCTGATGCTGCCATCCGGGTTCCATTCCACGGTGTCGCCGCTCAGGTAATAGTCGCCGACGAAGGCTTTGGTTGGTGCGCCTTCATAGCCACCGAACCAGCACATTGGCGATTCAGGCCGGTCGATGGCGAGAATGCCGGGCTGGCCGACGCCGAGTTCGTTGTATTGCTCGTCGAGCACCACGATGCGATGGCCCGGCGAAGCGAAACCGGCGGCGCCGACGTGAACCGGGTGCTCGATACCGTGGTGGTTACAAAGGACCATACCCAGTTCGGTCTGGCCGTAATGGTCGTGAATGACCACGTCGAGGTTGTCGGCAAACCAGCGGATCACCTCCGGATTCAACGGCTCGCCGGCGCTGCTGACGATGCGCAGCTTGCCCTTGATCGACTTGGCGAACTCGTCACCGCCGGCAATCAGCAAGCGATACGCCGTGGGCGAACCGGTCAGGTTGGTGATGCCGTATTTGTTGATCACCCGGCAGGTGCTTTCGAGGGTGAACGGGCCATCGTAGAAGGTGATCGGGTGGCCCATCGACATCGGGCCCGTCACGCCGAAATAGATGCCGTAGGCCCAGCCTGGATCGGCGACGTTCCAGAACGCGTCTTCGGGGCGCAGATCAACGGCATCACGGGTGTAGCTCTGGAACGCGACGATGGCTTTGAGCGGCACCGACAGCGCTTTCGACGGGCCGGTGGTGCCCGAGGTGAACATCAGCAGGAACGGGTCTTCGCCGGTCAACAATACCGGTTCGCAGACATTGGAATAATTGGCCAGTTCAGCCCAGAAACTGAAGTCGCCTCGGACGATGCCCTGGCCCTTGGCGCCGCCGACGGTGACCAGTGTCGGGCAATCGGCGACTTCAGCGAGTTTCGGACGGTTGACGGCGTCGGTCACCACCACTTTGGCGCCGGAGCTGTTCAGGCGATGTTCAAGGGCCTTGGGGCCGAATGCGGTGAACAGCGGCTGATAGACCGCGCCGATACGCCAGGTGGCGAACACGGTGATGAGCAATTCGATGTTGCGCGGCAGCAGGCCGGCGACCTTGTCACCCTTCTGCACGCCTTGGGCAAGGAGGAAATTGGCGAAACGCGCGGCTTTGTCCTGCAAGTCGCTGAAGGTGTACGTCGCACTGGCGCCGTCGCGACCCTCCCAGAACAGCGCGATGCGCCCCGGCAATGCATGGCGGTCGCAGCATTCGACGCAGGCGTTGAGCGCCTCAAGCGTACCGCTGAGCGCGGTATCAACGGTGTGCTGATAGTTGAACTGTTCGGTGGCAGACAAGTAGTCGCGCATTGCCAGAATCCCTCTGTGTTTTTTATTAGGTTGGGGAACCGTAAACAACAGAGGAATAGTCGCGCTGTGCGTGGCTTGGGGCAATGGTCAAAGCCATCAAAGTGGCTGACTGGTTTGGCCATGCCTTTAGGTGTGTGTTGCTTGCTCGCGAAGGCGTCGGGTCAGACAACCTCATTCAGGATCAGCGTGCGATAGTGCCCGGGATTGGACCCCGACCACTTGCGAAACGCCTTGTAGAACGAGCTCGCATCGGCAAACCCGAGCCGCGACGCAATTTCGACAAAACTGATCGAAGGCTCCGCGAGCCAGACAATCGCCAACTCCTTGCGCACGCTGTCCTTGAGCCCCTGATACGTCTGCCCTTCCTCTGCCAAACGTCGACGCAAAGTCGAAGCGGACATACACAACTGCTGCGCCAATGCTTCAGTTTCCGGCCACTGCTCAGCAGGGAGCTGGCGCAAATCCTGTTTGATCCGGCTGGCGAGGCTTTGCGGATCGCGGTACTTGACCAGGATGTTGGCCGGCGCATGGGCCAGGAAGCGTTTCAACTCTTCAACACTACGCTTGATCGGCAGATCCAGGCAGTCCGCCGAGAAAATCATCCGCGTGCGCGGCCGGTCGAAACGCAGGTTCTCCGAGAACATCACCCGGTAGTCATCGGTGAAGTCCGGTTCCGGGCAACGCAGCTCAATGGCCAGAATCGGAATCCGCCGCCCGGCCAGCCAGCAGGCCACGCCGTGGACGATCATCCAGTAAGTGAAATAGGTGAAGGCACGGCGCGGTTCGGGATCGTCTTCGAGCAGAACGATTTCCGCCAGACTCTGCTGATGCACCAGTTGCGCGGGCAGACGTTCAAGCATCAGCGACAGAAATCCCAGGCCGCTGCTCAAACCAGCAGCGAGTGTCGGTTGCGCCATCGCACTGCGACAAAGGAACTCCAGACTGCCGGACTTGAGCTTGCGCGGGTCCATGCCAAAAAACTCGTCATCACCGCGCCGGGCCAACAAACGCCAGAGCCTGGCGTACTGCGAGGCCGGCACCCGGCCATCTTCGGATTGCAACAAGGCTGGAGCAATGCCGACCTTGTTCAGGACTTCTTCCGTGGCCACGCCGGGGGCACAACTTTGCAGCAGCGCTTCACGCACCAGTTGAACGGCGATGGTGTCTTTTTCCGACATGGAGCGAGGCAGACCTTGTTGTTTTTGACTGGCGGGCATCTTACCGCACGACAGGAGTTCACCACAGAACCCTGTGCAGGAGATCTGTGCAGGGCAAAAACCGGGTTGTTCAGCTGACGTTCAGGTTTATGTCAATGATTGTCATGTGAGAATGACTTTCATTATGTTACAACTTGTAACTCTTCGAATGACTATCTGGATGCCGAATGCTCGTTCCTTTTCTGATCATGCTGCGCGAAGGCATTGAAGCCGCGCTGATCGTTGGCATCATCGCCAGCTACCTGCAACAGACCGGCCGTGGCCAATGGATGCCCGCCGTGTGGATCGGCGTATTTCTTGCCGCCGCCCTCGCCCTGCTGGTCGGTGGAGGACTGGAACTGGTCAGCGCCGAATTCCCGCAAAAGCAGCAAGAACTGTTTGAAGGCATCGTCGGGCTGGTGGCCGTGGGGATTCTCAGCTCGATGGTGTTCTGGATGCGCAAGGTCGCACGGTCGATCAAACATTCGCTGCACGCCTCGCTGGATGAAGCCCTGACCTCTTCCAAACATCAGGTCATCGCGTTGATCGCTATGGTGTTCTTTGCCGTGGCGCGTGAAGGCCTGGAAACGGTGTTTTTCCTGCTCGCGGTGTTCCAGCAAAGTGAAGGCCCGGGTGCGCCGATCGGTGCCCTGCTTGGCCTGCTTCTGGCGATTGTCGTCGGTTTCCTGATCTACACCGGCAGCATGCGTCTCAATCTCTCGATGTTTTTCAAATGGACCGGGCTGTTCATACTTGTGGTGGCCGCGGGGATTCTCGCCAATTCGGTGCAAGCCCTGCATGAAGCCGGGGTGTGGAATCACCTGCAAACCGTGCTCTTCGACGTCAGCGCGACGCTACCGATGGATGGCCCGCTGGGCTCGGTGCTGGCCGGCATGTTCGGTTACCAGGATGCGCCAACCGTCAGCACCCTCGGCGCTTATCTGATTTATCTGGTAGTGGCGCTGGTGATGTTTTTCCTCCCGGCGGCGCCCGCCAAAAACGCCGCGCAATCGAATTCCGTTTCCAGCCAATAAGGGCACCCATGTCAAAGCCTAATACCCCACAGGCCTCGCCTCCCCGCGCCTTGCGCTGGGCAGTGGCCGGTTCGGTGGTCGTGATGATCGCCGCCGGTGGCCTGTTCTACTATGCCTCGCAACTGGCGGCAGCCAAACGTCAGCACAACCACGACGAAGTGGTCGTCAACATTCACCCGGGCAGTTGCGAGCCGAATGCGCTGACCGTACCGGCCGGCCGTGCCAGTTTCCGCATCGTCAACCGCTCCGAGCGGGCGGTGGAATGGGAAATCCTCGATGGCGTGCTGGTGGTCGAAGAACGCGAGAACATTGCGCCGGGCTTGAGCCAGGTGATCAACGCCAACCTGCAACCCGGCGACTACGCGATCACCTGCGGCCTGCTAAGCAATCCGCGCGGCACTTTGCATGTAACGCCAACCGCCGCTTCCGACGCCGCCGCCAAGGCCAAACCGTCGATGGTCGCCTTCATCGGGCCGTTGTCGGAGTTCCGTGTGTATCTGGCCAGTCAGGGCAGCGCTTTGATCAAAGCCGTGACCGCACTCGATCAGGCGATTGCGAGCGGCGACTTGAGCCAGGCTCAGGCGCTGTACCTGCCGGCGCGTACGGCCTATCAACATCTGGCCCCAGCGGCGCAACGCCTGGCGGAACTGGACAACAGCATCAATGCCCGCGCCGATTACTTCGAAAAACGCGAACAGGATTCAGCCTTTGTCGGCTTCCACCGGATCGAATACGCGCTGTTCCAGCAACGCAAACTCGATGACCTCGCGCCCGTATCTCAGCGCTTGCTGAGCGATGTCACCACGCTCAAAGAGCAACTGCTTGCCCAGTCGCTGCCACCGGAGCAACTGGTCAACATCGTCGTTCGCAACCTCAACACCCTGGCCGACGTCCGCGCCGCCAGTGGTGAAGAAGAACGCTACAGCCACGGCGACCTCAACGGTTTCGCCGCCAATCTGCAAACCGCGCACAAAGTCGTCGACCTGCTGCGGCCGATGCTGAGCAAATCCGCCGCCGAGCTGTTGCCGAAAATCGATCAGGCGCTGGCGGACTTCGACACCCAACTGAACAGTTTCAAGGTCAAGGACGGCTTCGCCAGCTACGACAGCGTCAGCGGCGAACAACGCAAACAGATCGCCGACAAGGCCCAGGCTCTGGCCGACGCACTTGATGGCATTGATCCCGCCCTCGGCCTCTCCGGCCTGTAAGCAGAAGACGAGTACCGATGAAAGATTCAGAACAACTCAACCTGCAACGTCGCCGTGTCCTGATGGGCATGGGCGCGGCCGGTGTCGCACTGGCCGGATCGGCCCTGAGCTGCCCGGCCATGGCCGCAGCGCCGGCACAAGTCACCGAAGCCCCGAGCAGCGATAAAACCGAAGACCGCCACGATTTCCACGGTGTGCACCAAACCGGCATCGTCACCCCGCGCCCGGCGTCAGGCATGCTGGTGTCGTTCGACGTATTGGCCAGTGATCGCGAAGACCTGGAGCGCCTGTTCCGTACGCTCAACGAGCGTATCGCCTTCCTGATGAAGGGCGGCCCGGTCGCGCAGATCGATCCGAAGCTGCCGCCGCCAGACTCCGGCATCCTCGGCCCGGTGGTGAGTCCGGACAACCTGACCATCACCGTGTCGGTGGGCGAGTCGTTGTTTGATGAGCGCTTTGGTCTGGCCGACGCCAAGCCCAAGCGCCTGCAACGCATGGTCGGTTTCCCCAACGACGCGCTGGAGGCCGATTGCTGCCACGGCGATTTGAGTGTGCAGTTCTGCTCGAACACCGCTGACACCAACATCCATGCCCTGCGCGACATCGTGAAAAACCTGCCGGACCTGCTGCTGGTGCGCTGGAAACAGGAAGGCAGCGTACCGCCGCAGGCCCCGGCCAAACCCGGGGTACCGGCGCAATCGGCGCGCAATTTCCTCGGTTTCCGTGATGGCTCGGCCAACCCCGACTCCAACGATGCCAAAGCCATGGATAACATCGTCTGGGTGCAACCGGGCAGCGACGAACCGGCGTGGGCGGCCCACGGCAGCTATCAAGCGGTGCGGATCATCCGCAACTTCGTCGAGCGCTGGGACCGTACGCCTTTGCAGGAACAGGAAAGCATTCTCGGCCGGGTCAAGACTACCGGCGCGCCGATGGGTGGGACTCACGAGAGCGAAGTACCGGATTACAGCAAGGATCCGGCCGGCAAACTGACCAAACTCGACGCACACATCCGCCTGGCCAATCCGCGCACTGCCGCGAGCCAGGCCAACCTGATCCTGCGTCGGCCGTTCAACTACTCCAACGGTGTGAACAAGAACGGCCAACTCGACATGGGTCTGCTCTTCATTTGTTACCAGGTCGATTTGGAGAAAGGCTTTATCACCGTGCAGACCCGCCTCAACGGCGAACCGCTTGAGGAATACCTCAAACCGGTCGGCGGTGGTTACTTCTTCACCCTTCCGGGTGTCACCGGCGACAAGGACTTCATCGGTCGCTCGCTGCTCAACGCCACACAACCGAAAACAGCGGCATAAAACAATCCCGACTCTGGAGCCACCCCCATGAGAAAGACGCCACTCGCGTTATTGCTGACCCTTGGTTTGCTCAACACCCCGCTGTCAGCCTTCGCCGCCACCGCGCCGCTGGATCTGGTCGGGCCGGTTTCAGACTACAAGATTTACGTCACCGAGCAACTGGATGAGTTGGCCAGCCATACCCAGCAGTTCACCGACGCTGTGAAGAAAGGCGACCTGGCCACCGCGCAAAAGCTCTACGCGCCGACACGCGTCTACTACGAGTCGATCGAGCCGATTGCAGAGCTGTTCAGTGACCTCGATGCGTCCATCGACTCCCGCGTCGACGACCACGAGAAAGGCGTGAAGTCGGAAGACTTCACCGGGTTCCATCGCATCGAATACTCGCTGTTCTCGGAAAAAAGTACCCAAGGCCTGGACGCACTGGCGGATGGCTTGAACAAAGACGTCAAAGACCTGCAAACCCGCGTGGCCGGCCTGACCTTCCCGCCTGAGAAAGTGGTGGGCGGTGCGGCTGCGCTGCTGGAAGAAGTCGCCGCGACCAAGATCTCCGGTGAAGAAGACCGCTACAGTCACACTGACCTGTACGACTTCCAGGGCAACATCGACGGCGCGAAGAAAATCGTTGATTTATTCCGGCCGCAGATCGAGCAGCAGGACAAGGCGTTCGTCGCGAAGGTCGACAAGAATTTCGCCACCGTGAACAAGGTTCTGGCCAAGTACAAGACCCAGGACGGTGGGTTCGAGACCTACGACAAGGTTAAGGACAACGACCGCAAAGCACTGGTTGGGCCGGTGAATACGCTTGCGGAAGACCTGTCCACGTTGCGTGGGAAATTGGGGCTGAACTGAGTTTTGTAGCGTCTGTTAAGGCCTCATCGCGAGCAGGCTCACTCCTACAGTTGGAATGCGTTCCCCTGTAGGAGTGAGCCTGCTCGCGATAGCGGTTGCATGACCGCTACAAATTTAAAACCTTACAAAATCCGGTAGAGCAACCGCTCGATCCGCACTCGACTCACGCGCTTGAGAAACTTGGCCACACCGGTCGGGTATTCCGGCAGTGTCTCCAGGTTGTTAAAGCTTTCGATCCGCGTGGTATGGCGGAAAATCTCCTCCAACTCCTGCGCACGCGGCTCCAGCCACTCGCCCCTCGGATCATCAATCAACAGCGCGTTTTCCAGATCCAGCCTGAACGCCCGTGGATTGAGGTTGTTGCCGGTCAGCAAGGTATAGCGCTGATCGATCCACATGCCCTTGAGGTGATAGGTGTTGTCGCCGTCACGCCACAGGTGCAGGTTCAACTGCCCGCTGTCGATGTTGCGTTGATGCCGTTTAGCGAAGCGACGCAGGCTGATCTCGTACAGGTACGGCAGCGCCGCGATTACCTTGAACGGCTCGCTCGGCGGGATGTAGAAGTCGTTGGCAGTCTTGTCGCCGACCACAATGTCGATCTTCACCCCACGGGCCAGCGCACGATTGATTTCGCGGATCACACTCAGCGGCAAATTGAAGTACGGCGTGCAGATGGTCAGCTGTGTTTGTGCACTGGCGATCAGTTCAAGAATCGCCCGATTCAACGGGTTGTTCTTGCCCACGCCCAGCAATGGGCTGACGGACAGGCCTTCTCGGCCCGTGCTGCCGGCGCTGGTGTCGTAGGTCGCGTATTTGAGGCGGCTGCGCAGATCGCCGATGTCGTTGCGCAGGCTGCGCGTGGTCGGCAGGTTGGGCAGGTCAAGACGATGCACGGCTTTCGATTCGATCAGACCGTGCTTGACCAGGTGATGCATGGAGTCCGCCAGCTCATGGCTGCGCAGAACGTGATAGCGGTCGAAGCGGTATTTGTCGAACTTGTGCAGGTAGACGTTGTTCAGGCTCGCGCCGCTGTAGACCACGCTGTCGTCGATCACGAAGCCCTTCAAATGCAGGACGCCAAACAATTCGCGGGTCTGCACCGGCACGCCGTACACCGGCACTTCGCTTTCGTGAGTGCGGGTCATTTCCTGATACCACGCCGAATTGCCTGGCTGCTTACCGGCGCCGATCAGACCGCGCTGGGCGCGCAGCCAGTCAACCACCACGGCGATTTCAAGCTCGGGACGCTTGAGTTTGGCGGCGTGCAAGGCATCGAGGATTTCCTGACCGGCTTCGTCTTGCTGCAAGTAGAGAGCGACGATGTAGATGCGCTGGGTCGCCGTGGCGATTTTCTCCAGCAGGCAACGACGGAACTCGGCGGCACCGGACAGAATGGTCACGGCCTCGGCGGTCAGCGGAAAGCTGCGCAGTTTGGGCAGCAGAGAACGTTTGAAAAGCAACGGCATAGGGCTCGCAATGATCGAATCCGAAGAACCCGAGAGCTTACACCATCGATCCCTTCGGGTCTTCCCGCTACACGCTCGTTCCCACGCTCCGCGTGGGATGGCCTCAACGGAAGCACCGCGTTCGGCCCTTTGGGACGCAGAGCTTCCCTGGCTGCATTCCCACGCACAGCATGGGAATGATCAAATCTAAAAATCAATGCTTGACCAAGGAGAACGATCGTTCTACTGTTCGCCACATGAACGAAATCACCGACACCTCGACACGCGACATCATTCTGGATGTCACCGAAAAGCTGATCTATAAAAGTGGCATCGCGGCCACCGGCATGGATCTTCTGGTGAAAACCGCCGGCGTCTCCAGAAAAAGCATCTATCGTTATTTCGCCAACAAGGAAGAACTGACCGTCGCCGCCCTGCAACGTCGCGACGTGCGCTGGATGCACTGGTACCGAAGCGCCGTCGATCAGGCCGAAACCCCGGCCGATCGCCTGCTCAACCTGTTTACCGTACTCAAGGGCTGGTTCGCTTCGGAAGGTTTCCGTGGCTGCGCCTTCATCAACACCAGCGGCGAGACCGGCGATCCACAGGACCCGGTGCGCCAGGTCGCCAAAGACCACAAACAGAAACTGCTCGACTACGTGTGCGAGCTGTGTACCGAACATGGCGCCGAGGACCCGCAACTGCTGGCCAACCAGTTGCTGATCCTGATTGACGGCGCCATTACCGTAGCGCTTGTGATGGGTGATCACAGTGCCGCTGATAATGCGCAATGCATGGCGCGTAAGTTATTGGACCTGTAACGCCTTAATAAGCCTGACAAGTTGTATAAACATTAACTTTATCGGGAGACTGAACATGTCTACTGCAGCCCAGGTACGTCCGCCATTACCCCCCTTCAACCGTGAATCGGCGATCGAGAAAGTTCGTCTGGCCGAGGACGGCTGGAACTCCCGCGATCCGGAACGGGTATCGCTGGCCTACACCCTCGACACCAAGTGGCGTAACCGCGCCGAGTTCGCCAATAACCGCGAAGAAGCCAAAGCTTTCCTGACCCGCAAATGGGCCAAGGAGCTGGATTACCGTTTGATCAAGGAGCTCTGGGCTTATTCCGACACGCGCATTGCCGTGCGCTACGCGTATGAATGGCACGACGATTCGGGCAACTGGTTCCGTTCCTACGGCAATGAAAACTGGGAGTTCGATGACAACGGCCTGATGTTCCAGCGTTACGCCTGTATCAATGACATGCCGATCAAGGAAAGCGAACGCAAGTTCCACTGGCCACTGGGGCGGCGCCCGGATGATCATCCGGGGTTGTCTGATCTCGGTCTGTAATCGACACAGTTCCAAATGTAGGCGTGAGCCTGCTCGCGATTGCGGTGTGCCAGTCAGCGGAGGTGTTGAATGTGCAGCCGCCATCGCGAGCAGGCTCACTCCCACAGTTGAAATGCATTCCCCTGTCGGAGCCTGCTCGCAATGAGGCCAGACGGGTCGCCGCAACACCCGGAAATGAGTAACATGGCTGCCCTCCCCGCAGCCCCGATCTGCGCCTTGCCGAATAAGCCGATTCCATGCCTTTCGAACTCAGCGTTGACCTCACCACCCTGGCCATTCTGGCCCTTGTAGCTTTCGTTGCCGGTTTCATCGACGCCATTGCTGGCGGTGGCGGTCTGTTGACCACCCCAGCGCTGCTGACGGCGGGTCTGCCGCCGCATCTGGTACTCGGCACCAACAAACTCAGCTCGACCTTCGGCTCGGCCACTGCCAGTTTCACCTTCTACCGGCGCAAACTGTTCCATCCACGGCAGTGGGTGCACGCAATTGTCGGCACGCTGGTCGGCGCGTTGACCGGTGCCATCGTCGCGCATTACTTGCCGGCGGAATGGCTGAACAAAATGCTCCCTGTGATCGTCTTCGCCTGCGGCCTGTATCTGTTGTTTGGCGGCACGCCAAAGGCGCCGCTGGACAGCGACGCACCGATCAAAAAGAAATGGCAATCGACCCAAGGCTTCAGCCTCGGTTTCTATGACGGCGTGGCCGGTCCCGGCACTGGCGCGTTCTGGACTGTCAGCAGCCTGCTGCTGTACCCGATCGACCTGGTCAAGGCCAGCGGCGTGGCGCGCAGCAT
>NZ_JBIUWI010000002.1:0-111022 GCF_044743385.1 Pseudomonas sp. NPDC087639
GTTGCGCTGGCGATCATTTGCAGATAGAAATTCTGCATAAACATAAAAAACAGGTGGTTTTGTCTCATGCGCAAACTGGACCGTACCGACATCGGCATTCTCAACAGCCTTCAGGAGAACGCACGCATCACCAACGCTGACCTTGCGCGCTCGGTGAACCTGTCGCCAACGCCGTGCTTCAACCGGGTCAAGGCGATGGAAGAATTAGGCCTGATTCGCGAACAGGTGACCCTGCTGGACGCCGATCTGCTGGGGCTGCATGTGAACGTGTTCATTCACGTCAGCCTGGAGAAACAGGTCGAGGAGGCGTTGCAGCATTTCGAGGAAGCGATTTCCGATCGCCCCGAGGTGATGGAGTGCTATCTGATGGCCGGTGACCCGGACTATCTGATCCGGGTACTGGTGCCGACCATTCAGTCCCTGGAGCGGTTCATGATGGACTTTTTGACCAAGGTTCCAGGGGTGGCGAACATCCGCTCGAGCTTCGCCTTGAAACAGGTGCGTTACAAGACGGCGCTGCCGTTGCCGGCGAATGGGTTGACGTTGGGAGTCTGAAGATTTTTTGCTTTTAAAGCTTGTTCACCGGCACTTTCAGATAGACGACACCGTTGTCCTCCGGCGCGGGAAAGTTCCCCGCCCGCACATTCACCTGAACCGCCGGCAGCAGTAGTGTCGGCATGCCTAGCCCAGCATCTCGACGTGTGCGCATCTCGACGAACGTGGCCTCATCGATCCCGTCATGCACATGGATATTGCTTTTGCGCTGCTCGCCGACGGTAGTCTGGCATTGCGCCTGGCGGCTTTCGGGTGGGTAGTCGTGGCAGACGTAGAGTTTGACGCTGGCAGGGAAGGCCAACAGTTTCTGAATCGAGTTGAACAGTTGATGAGCGTTGCCACCGGGGAAGTCGCAGCGCGCGGTGCCGACGTCGGGCATGAACAGCGTGTCGCCGACCAGAATCTGTTCGCCGTCGATCAGGTACGCCATGTCCGCCGGAGTGTGGCCGGGGACGTGCAGGGCGGTGGCCTTGAGATTACCGATCCTGAAAGATTCGTTGGGTGCGAACAGATGATCGAACTGCGAACCATCGACGCAAAACTCCGGCTCCAGATTAAACAGTGCCTTGAAGACGTTCTGCACTTTGCTGATCGACTCGCCAATCGCGATCTTGCCGCCCAGTTCCCGGCGCAGATACGGCGCAGCGGACAGGTGATCGGCATGAGCGTGGGTTTCCAGCAGCCACTGCACTTGCAAGTGATGCTCGCGCACGAACGCGATGATCCTGTCAGCTTGCTCCGTGCCGGTGCGGCCGGCGGCGCCATCGTAATCGAGCACCGGATCGACGATTGCGCATTGTCCGCCGTCGTCTTCATAGACCACGTAGCTGTAGGTCGAGGAGGCGGGGTCGAGGAAAGCTTCAATCAGCGCGGGCATGGACATGAACCTGTGCAGGGGTAGAAAAGTCGGTTGCAACACTTTATGTAAAAACATAATGTTCGCAGCTTAAGTGACGTTGAAGGCATCCTGCAAATGCAATCCAGTCTGACCGAATGTGAAGTCGCCCAATTGCGCGCCTCGGCCTCCAAGGCCTGCGCGTTGCTCAAGGCCATGGCCAACGAGGATCGCCTGTTGATTCTGTGCCAGCTGACACAGGGCGAGCGCAACGTCGGCGAGCTGGAAAAAATGACCGGTGTACGCCAGCCGACGCTGTCTCAGCAATTGGGTATTTTGCGCGATGAAGGGCTTGTCGCGACCCGTCGTGAAGGCAAGTACATTTTTTACGGCCTCGCCAGTCCTGAAGTCATCCAGGTGATGAAAACCCTCTCCGGGCTGTATTGCGGTGCCGTGCTGAAAAGCCTGGGTCACCAATAAATGTCAGCCAGCACACCATTCAATTGCAGGAGTGCTGGCAAGAACAATCCGTGCGCGCAGCCATAAGGAACAAGCAATGAACGATCAACACTGGGGCCCATCCATCAGTGCAGATATCGTGGTCATCGGCGGCGGCACTGCCGGCATCGGCTTCGTCGCCAGTCTGCTCAAGCGCGATCCGCACTTGAAGATCACTGTGATCGAACCAAGTGCCCAGCATTACTACCAACCGGCATGGACGCTGGTCGGTGGTGGCGCCTACGACGTAAAAGACACCGTAAGACCGATGACCAAAGTGATGCCGCGTCAGGCCACCTGGATTCAGGCAGCGGTGACCGCAATCGATCCCGACAACCGCCAACTCACCCTCAATGATCAGCGCACGGTCAGCTATCAAAATCTGATCGTCTGCCCAGGCCTGTGCCTGGCTTGGGAAAAAATCGAAGGCTTGCAGGAAAGCCTCGGCCAGCACGGCGTTACGTCCAACTACAGCTATCAGCACGCGCAATACACCTGGGATCAGGTGCAGAAACTGCGCGGCGGCAAGGCTCTGTTCACCCAACCGGCGATGCCGATCAAATGCGCGGGGGCGCCGCAAAAGGCGTTGTACCTGTCGTGCGATTTTTGGCGAAAAAACGGCGTGCTGAACAAGCTCGAGGTGGAGTTCAACCTGGCCGGTGCTGCGCTGTTCGGCGTGGCGACGTTCGTACCGCCGCTGATGAAATACATCGAAAAATACAACGCGCAATTGGCCTTCAACTCGAATCTGGTCAAGGTCGACGGCCCGGCGAAAACTGCGTGGTTCGAGGTCAAGGACGCTGATGGCAACGTCACTCGCCAGGCGAAAACCTTCGATCTGCTGCACGTCGTGCCGCCCCAGGTTTCGCCGGATTTCATCGCGCCAAGCCCTTTGGCCGACGCTGCCGGCTGGTGCGAAGTCAATCCGCATAGCCTGCAGCATCCGCGTTATCCAGAGGTGTTTGCGCTCGGCGATATCTGCGGCACCAGCAATGCGAAAACCGCTGCTGCAGTGCGCAAGCAAGTTGTCGTGGTGGCCGCGAACCTGCTGGCCCAGCGCATTCACCAGCCGCTGCCGCTGAAGTACGACGGCTACGGTTCCTGCCCGCTGACGGTGGAGAAGGGCAAGGTGATCCTTGCCGAGTTCGGTTATGCCGGGAAGTTGTTGCCGACCTTTCCTCTGGACCCGACCGTGCCGCGCCGTTCGGCCTGGTGGCTGAAGGCGACGTTGCTACCGTGGTTCTACTGGAACGGCATGCTCAAGGGCCGCGAATGGCTGACCGGTTTGTCCAAAGTCGACTGAGAACTCCCTATGTTGCTGGCAAGTCTGTTTGGCATGGTGATGGGGCTGGTTCTTGGGCTGACCGGGGCCGGTGGCGGAATTCTCGCGGTGCCGGCGCTGGTGCTCGGGCTCGGCTGGACGATGACGCAGGCCGCTCCCGTGGCGCTGTTCGCCGTGGGCAGTGCGGCGGCCGTCGGCGCCATCGATGGGTTGCGCCATAGTCTGGTGCGCTATCGCGCGGCGTTGTTGATTGCGGCACTCGGTGCAGTGTTTTCACCGCTGGGGATCTACTTCGCGCATCAGTTGCCCGAGAAGATCCTGATGATACTGTTCAGCCTGCTGATGGTCATGGTCGCCTGGCGCATGTTGCGGCGTGAGCGTCAGGCGCAAGGTCCGAGTGACCACGGTCACGCCAGTTGGGGGCAGAAGAACTGCATGCTCGATGAAGAGACCGGGCGTTTCGACTGGACCGCCAAATGCACCGCGACCCTTGCCGCGTTAGGTGCGGTCACCGGGGTGGTGTCCGGATTGCTTGGTGTTGGTGGCGGTTTCCTGATCGTGCCGGCATTCAAGCAACTGACCGACGTGCAAATGCGCGGCATCGTTGCAACGTCGCTGATGGTAATCAGTTTGATCTCGGCAATCGGGGTGATCGGCGCGTTTCATGCCGGGGTGCGGATCGACAGCCAGGGCGCGGCGTTCATTGTTGCCAGCGTCGTCGGCATGATCATCGGTCGCAAGCTTTGTGCGCGGGTGCCGGCTCGGGCATTACAGGTTGGGTTTGCCAGCGTGTGTCTGGTGGTGGCGGGGTATATGTTGTTGCGGGCTTGAGGTAAACCTTGTGGTGAGGGAGCTTGCTCCCTCACCACAGTTACAGTGTTACAACACCAAATGCGGCAACCACAGCGAAATCGCCGGAACGTAAGTCACCAGCATCAACACCAGAAACAGCACGGCATAGAACGGCAGCAGCGCCTTCACGGTGCTTTCGATGCTGACTTTGCCCACCGCCGAACCGACAAACAACACCGCACCTACCGGCGGCGTTATCAGCCCGATCCCCAGGTTGACCAGCATGATCATGCCGAACTGCACCGGGTCGACGCCGATGCCGAGAATCACCGGCATCAGGATCGGTGTCAGGATCAGGATCAGCGGCGCCATGTCCATCACCGTACCGAGCAACAACAGCATGACGTTGATGCACATCAGGATCACGTAGCGGTTGTCCGAAAGGGTCAGGAACAGTGTGGTGATCTTCGCCGGGATCTGCATCAGGGTCATGATGTAGCCGAAGCTGGCGGCGAAGCCGATCAGGATCATCACGATCGAAATCGTGCGCACTGTGCGGTGCATCAGTTTTGGCAGTTCACTCCACTTGTAGTCGCGGTAGATGAACATGGTGACGAAGAATGACCACAGTACGGCAATGGCTGCCGACTCGGTCGCGGTGAAAATCCCTGAAAGGATGCCGCCGAGGATGATCACCATCGCCATCAAGCCCCACATCGCTTCGCCGCAGATTTTCAGGGCTTCACGCAGCGGGATAACTTCACCTTTGGGGTAGTCGCGTTTGCGCGCAAAGATCAGGCACAACACCATCAGGCACGCGCTCATCAGCAGGCCCGGCACGACGCCAGCCATGAAGAGCGAAGCAATCGATACCGTGCCGCCGGCCGCCAGCGAGTAGAGCACCGAGTTGTGGCTCGGCGGCGTCAGCAGCGCTTGTACCGAACCGCTGACGGTTACCGCCGTGGAGAAGTCCCGTGGATAGCCTTTGCGTTCCATTTCCGGGATCAGTACCGAACCGACCGAGGCGGTGTCCGCCACCGAGGAGCCGGAAATCGCGCCGAAAAACGTCGAGGCCATGATGTTGACCAGCGACAGGCCACCGCGCACAAACCCCACCAGCACCCCGGCGAACGCCACCAGCCTGCGCGACATGCCGCCTTCGGCCATGATCGCCCCGGCCAATACGAAGAACGGAATCGCCAGCAGCGAAAACTTGTTCACCCCACCGGCCACCTGAATCATCAAGGCCTGGAACGGGATGTCGATCCACCACGCGCCAATCAGCGCCGAGAGGCCGAGGGCATAGGCGACCGGCATGCCGATCAGGATCAATGCGATAAAACTGCCCAGCAGAATAAAAGCGTCCATCAGGCAGCCCCTTCGTTTTCTTCAACCAGATCGAACCGCACCACGCGGCGATTGCTCTGATCACCGAGCAAGAGTTTTTCCAGCACGAAAATCAGCGTCAACGCGCCGCCAATCGGGATCGGCATGTAGGTGATGCCGACGCGCAAAGTGGGCAGGGCGCTCATGAACTGGTTCCAGGTCGACAGGCACAGCTTGGTGCCCCAGATGGTCATGAACAGGCAGATGGTTGCCATCAGCAGTTGCGAAACGATGCTCATGGTTTTGCGCAGGTTGGGTGGCAAACGGTCGGTGACCATCGCCACGGCCATGTGCGCACCGGCGCGGTAACTGGCGGCGGCGCCGATGAAGGTGAAGACCATCATCAGCAGGATGGCGGTGGGCTCCGGCCAGCTCGAACCGGTGCCGAGGACGTAACGGGCGAAAACGCCCCAGGGAATGATCAGGGAAATGGTCAGCACCGACAGACCGGCGACCCAGATGCAGGCCATGTAGATCCGGTCATTGATGCTCAGCAGCAAATTCTTCATCGGGTTCCACCGTAACCGGGCAGGCACAGACATCCAGCGAGGTCTGTGCTGCCGGGCCTTTCGTTGAGGGCAGGGAGGGTTACTGAACGGCTTCGATGCGCTTGATCAGATCGGCGTAGGGTGCGCCGTACTTCTCGCGGACTGAGGCGGTGGCCTCGTAGAAAGGTTTCTTGTCGACGGTAATGAACTCGACGCCGGCGGCCTTGAGTTTTTCTTCACTGCTGGCGGATTTCGCATCCCACAGTGCGCGCTCTTCAAGCTGGGCAGCCTTGGCGGCTTTCTTCACCAGCGTCTGTTGGTCGGGGGTGAGTTTTTCCCAGGTGATCTTCGACATTACGATAGGCTCGGGCAGGATCAGGTGTCCGGTCAGGCTGTAGAACTTGGCGTTCTGGAAGTGGTTGTGTTCCAGCAGGGTCGGCGGGTTGTTCTCCGCGCCGTCGATGACGCCGGTTTGCAGGGCGCTGAAGATTTCGCCGGTGTCCATGGCGATGCCGTTGCCGCCCATGGCGTTGATGGTCTCGATGAACATCGGGTTGCCTTGCACGCGGATCTTCATGCCCTTGAGGTCTTCGAGTTTGCGCACTGGTTTTTTGGTGTAGATGTTGCGCGTACCCCCGTCCATCCACGCCAAGGCCACCAGGCCGAATTCAGAGTTGGTGATCCGGTCGAGAATCGCATCGCCGACTTCGCCATCGATCACCGCGCGCATGTGCGCCTGGTCGCGGAAGATGAATGGCATGTTGAATACGTTCACGTCAGGCACCACCGGGCCGACGATACCCAGGCTGACACGGGTCATCTGGATTGCGCCGACCTGTGCCTGTTCAATCACCTCTTTTTCCGAGCCGAGCACGCCTCCGGGGAAATACTTGAAGGTGAGATCGCCATTGGTTTCCTTGGTCAGGGCTTTGCCCATGCTTTCCTCGGCAACCACGGTCGGATAACCGGCAGGGTGGATATCGGCGAACTTGATTTCCAGCGCCTGGGCAGCGCTGGTGAAGGTAAACATCAGCGGGAGTGCAGCGGCGAGCAACGTGCGTTTGAAGTCCATGGGGGGTGTCTCCAGTCTTGTTATTTTTGTGTTCAAGGCACAGCGGTGCAGCAGAGGCGGGTTAAAGCAAATCGTCAAACAAGGGTTCCGGCAGGCCTTTGACGCCGGGTGTCAGCGCGAATACGCCGCCGGCCAGAGACTGCGGATCATGATCGTCACCGGGGCGAATCGAGGCGACGAACAGGGTGTCCATTCCACTGCCGCCGAAGGCGCACATGGTCGGTTTTTTCACTGGCACCGCCAGCGAGTAGTCGAGTCGTCCGTCGGGGGTGAACCGGTGGATGAGACCGGCGTCGTTGGCGCAGATCCAGTAGCAACCGTCGGCGTCCACGGCCGCACCGTCGGGGCGACCGCAGTAGTGATTCATGTCGACGAAGACGCGGCGGTTGGACGGTGTGCCGCTGGCGGTGTCGTAGTCGAAAGCCCAGATCAATTGCACGTCGGGGTGCGAGTCGGACAGGTACATCGTCTTGCCGTCGGGACTGAAGCCGAGGCCGTTGGGCACGACGAAACCGTCGAGTTGCGCTTCAACCGGCCCCGACTGACCTGCGCTATACCGATAGAGCCGGCCTTCGGGCGCATTCAGGCCCATGTTCAGCACCATGCTGCCGGCCCAGAACCGTCCCTGACGATCGCAGCGGCCATCGTTGAGGCGCATGTCGTCTCGGCGGTGTTCAACCCGTGCAAGCCGTTCGGTATCGAGGCTGCCATCGTTGTGCGGGTGCAGATGGAAGAAACCGCTTTCCATGCCGGCGATCCAGCCGCCACGGCTGTGGCGAGCAATGCAGGCGAGCATTTCAGGGGCTTTCCAGGCGTGGACATGGCCGGTGTCGGCGCTCCAGCGTTGCAGGCCGCCATTGGGAATATCCACCCAATACAGGGCGTTTTCCTGCGCGACCCAGACCGGGCTCTCACCGACCGCGTTGCGGGCGTCGACGATCAATTCGGCTTGCATACTCATTCCCTTGGATTTTATTGGAGGGGGATCAAGTGGACAGCAGAGCGGTCAGTCGCCGAACGGACCAGCCGCAACGAAAGCACCACCCTGATAGATCCGCGCCGGGTCATCGGCCGCCGGCATCGGCTGCGCTTCGACTTTTTCGCGGAACACTTCTGAGCTGTCCTTTGCTTCGAACCCGAGGTGGCTGGCGAAGCGGTTGTCCCACCACACGTCCTTGTTGTCGGACATGCCGTACACCACGGTGTGGCCAACGTTCGGGGTATAGAGGGAGCGTTCGAGCAGTTGGGTGAGGTCGTCGAAGCTCAGCCAGGTGTGCATCATTCGGCGGTTCTGCGGTTCGGGGAACGAAGAGCCGATGCGGATGCTGACGGTCTCGATGCCGTAGCGATCGAAGTAGAAACTGGCCATGTCTTCGCCGTAGGACTTGGACAAACCGTAGTAACCGTCGGGGCGGCGGGCGGAGCTGGCGTCGAGCTGTTCGTCCTGTTTGTAGAAGCCGATGACATGGTTGGAACTGGCGAAGATCACCCGTTTCACACCATGGCGGCGTGCGGCTTCATAGATGTGGAAGACGCCGCAGATGTTGGCGCCGAGGATCTCTTCAAACGGCCGCTCCACGGATACGCCGCCGAAATGCAGGATCGCATCGACACCTTCGACCAGTTGATGCACGGCCTGTTTGTCGGCGAGGTCGCAGACGACGATTTCTTCGCGATCATCGATGGCCGGGGTGAGGGCGGCGATGTCTGAAAGTCGCAGCACGTTGGCGTAGGGGCGCAGGCGTTCGCGCAGAACTTTGCCCAAACCACCGGCGGCGCCGGTAAGCAGCAGCCGATTAAACGGGGCGCGGGGAGTAGAGGTAGACGTCATGGCAATCCCTTACACGTTTTGTTTTTAGGTTTGTTGTAGGTTGTCGTATGACTGAGCTGAAGTATCGGTAGGGTTTCTGGATCTTGTCAACGCGACTTTTGGTGTAAATGACGGAAGGGCTGATCCATTCTCCTGCTGCGCGCTTCTGTGGCGAGGGGATTTATCCCCGATCGGCTGCGCAGCAGTCGTCAGCGTTTTTTCTGAAAAACCAAGGGGGCTGCTGCGCAACCCGTCGGGGATAAATCCCCTCGCCACAGGTCATCGGTTTGCCAGAGGTTTGCGCTTGTACTCACTGTTACAACAACGAAATCGGATAGCTGATAAAGATCCGGTTCTCATCAAACTCGTTGGTGCTGAAGTCCCGGCGAATCGTCGCGTTACGCCATTTCACATTGAGGTTTTTCAACGCGCCGCTTTGCACGGTGTAGGCCAGTTCAGATTCGCGGCCCCATTCCTTGCCGTCTGTGATTGTTCCCGTGTGCACGTTATCGCCGCTGATGTAGCGGTTCATCAGGGTCAGCCCGGGAATGCCAAGCGCGACGAAGTTGTAATCGTGGCGCAACTGCCAGGAGCGCTCCTTGGCGTTGTCGTAACTGGCGTTGTAGCTGTCGTTGGCGAGGGTGCCACCGCTGGTGCCGTTGACCCGCATCCACGCGCTGTCGCCGGTGAGTTTTTGCAGGCCGACGTAGAAGGTGTTGCCGCCGTACTTGGCCGAGAGCATGGCAAACGCGGTCTTGTTGTCGAGGTCGCCGGCCTGGGCACTGCCGTCTTCCTTGCCGGTGAAGAAGCCGAGGTTGGCGCCCAGGGTCCAGTCGCCCAGCGGTTGGCTGTGGCTCAGGTTGAAGTACTGCTGCTGGTAGATGTCGGTGAGTTCGGCGTACCACACGCCGACCATCGTGCGCTTGTCGTTGAAGCTGTATTCGCCGCCACCGAAATTAAAACGATCCGAGGTGAACGCACCGCGGCCGTTCATCGACATGTCCTCCATGCTCGCGTCGTTGCGCGGGCTGTTACCGCGGAACTGACCACCGTAGAGGCTCAGGCCGTTGATCTCGGTGGAAGTGATCTGCCCACCACGAAAGGTCTGGGGCAGGGAGCGGCCATCGTCCGAGCGCAAAATCGGCAGCACTGGCATCCATTCGCCGACCTTCAGTTCTGTCTTGGAAACCTTGGCCTTCAGCGCCACACCCATGCGTCCGAAATTGTCGGCCGGCCGCCCGTCATCGTGGATCGGCAGCAACTGCGTGCCACCGGTGCCTTTGCCGCCATCGAGCTTTTGCGAATACAGCCCGAGGATGTCCAGACCGAAACCGACGGTGCCTTGGGTGAAGCCGGATTTGGCATCGAGGATGAAGCTCTGCGTCCACTCTTCGGCTTTGCCCTGCGGGTAGGCTGGGTTGACGAAGTTGCGATTGAAGTAGGCGTTGCGCAGATTCAGCGTGGCTTTGCTGTCCTCGAGAAAGCCTTCGGCATCGGCGCTCATCGGCAAGGCGAGGGCAAGGCTGCTGCAACCGATCAGGCTTAGCGTGGAGCATGGGCGGGTGATTGAGAAGCGGGAATGGCGGACGGAATTGCAGACGAATGTGCTCACTGTAACGCTCCCTTATTGTTCTTGTTTTTATTAGTGTTGTGCGTTGTCGTACAACATCGGAGGCGATATTTACGGAGCTTTCGGGGAATGTCAACTGGAAGTTATACGATGACTTCGCGGGCCTGGCAGCCCTCAATGCCCTCATCGCTGGCAAGCCAGCTCCCACAGGGATATGGGTTTACCGGCAGTTTTGCGGCAAACTTCAGCAACTTCCAGCTCAAGGCCTTTTAATGGATCGATACGCCCCGCGCGACTGGCAGCCTCACGAGAAGCCCAGTCTGCCCGGTTCCCCCTCGACGCCGCTGCATTCCAACCCCAAGCGCCTGGCCTATGCGCTGGTCGGGTTGCTGGTGGCGTTGACCGGTGGGTTGGGTAATTCGCTGGTGGTCGCCAACCTGATTTATCTGCAAGGCGCGATCGGCGCGACCACCGCGGAAATGGCCTGGCTGCCGGCGGCGTATGTGATGACCAATGTGTCGATGAACCTGCTGCTGGTGAAGTTCCGCCAACAGTTCGGTTTACGTGCATTCACCGAGGTGTTTCTGGTGCTGTATGCGCTGGTGACCTTCGGCCATTTGTTCGTCAACGACCTGAACTCGGCGATTGCCGTGCGGGCGGCTCACGGTATGGTCGGCGCGGCGCTCAGTTCACTGGGCTTGTATTACATGGTGCAGGCGTTCCCGGCCAAGTGGCGGATGAAGGCGCTGGTGCTGGGTCTGGGTGCTTCGCAACTGGCTTTGCCACTGGCGCGTTTGTTCTCCGAGGACTTGCTGCAGATCGCCGAATGGCGCGGTTTGTATCTGTTCGAATTGGGCATGGCGCTGCTGTCGCTGGGTTGCGTGTTGCTGCTCAAGTTGCCGCCCGGCGACCGTTTCAAAACCTTCGAAAAACTCGATTTCCTAACCTTTGCCATTCTCGCCAGCGGCGTGGCTTTGCTCTGTGCGGTGCTGTCGTTGGGGCGCATCGATTGGTGGTTTGAGCAAGACTGGATCGGTGTCGCGCTGGCCGCCTCGATTGTGTTGATTCTTGCCGGACTCGCCATCGAACATAATCGCAGCAACCCGCTGCTGATGACCCGCTGGCTCGGCAGTGGCGTGATGATTCGTCTGGCGTTGGCGGTGGTACTGATTCGCATGGTCACGTCCGAACAATCCACCGGCGCCGTGGGTTTCATGCAGTACCTCAACATGAGCAATCAGCAGTTGCACAGCCTATACGTGGTGATGATGATCGGCAGCGTCGCCGGCCTGCTCACCAGTGCGCTGACCATCGACCCGAAACACTTGCTCCTGCCATTGATCATCTCACTGGCGCTGATGGCGACCGGCTCGGTGATGGACAGTTATTCGAACAACCTGACTCGCCCGGAAAACCTGTATTTCAGCCAGTTCCTGTTGGCGTTCGGCAGTACGTTTTTCCTCGGCCCGACCATGGTGCTGGGCACCCGCAACGTGCTGACCAATCCGCGCAATCTGGTGAGTTTTTCCGTGCTGTTCGGGATCTGTAATAACCTCGGCGGACTGCTCGGCTCGGCGTTGCTCGGCACCTTCCAGATCGTGCGTGAGAAGTTTCATTCCAGCCATATCGTCGAGCACCTGACGTTGTCCGATCCGCTGGTGGCGGCGCGCGTGCAGAGTGGTGGATCGGCTTACGGTTCGCTGCTGGCTGACCCGAGCTTGCGCAATCTGGCGGGCATTCGCAGTCTGTCGAACGCGGCGACTCGCGAAGCCAATGTGCTGGCCTATAACGATGTGTTCATGCTCATCGCGGTGATCGCGGTGCTGACCATGATCTGGATTTCCATTCGTGCGCTGTGGCTGATGAGCACCACCAAAGCCGTCGCCGCTACACCCGTTCAGCCTTCCGTAACTAATAGCGGTGCCATTTCTTCATGACCGAGCCGACCACGACCACCACTAACGCCATCGCCGCCACCCCCGAGGGTGTCGCGCCGCCGTCATCACCGAACACCGAGCCGCGCTCGCTGCGGGTGCGGATTATCTCGTCGCTGGGTTTTGCCGCGATTGCCATCGTCGGTGTGCTGATCGTGCTCTACGCCTGGCAACTGCCGCCGTTCAGCAGCGCGGTCGAGACCACCGAAAACGCCTTGGTGCGCGGGCAGGTGACGATCATCGGCCCGCAGCTTGCAGGTTATGTCTATGAAGTGCCGGTGCAGGATTTCCAGTTTGTGAAGGCCGGCGATTTGCTGGTACGTCTGGACGACCGCATCTATCAGCAGCGCCTCGATCAATCACTGGCGCAACTCGCGGTGCAGAAAGCCTCCCTGGCCAACGTGGTGCAACAACGTAACAGCGCTGAGGCGACGATCAACTTGCGTCAGGCAGTGGTGGCCGACAGCGAAGCGCAGTTGCGTAAAAGCGAGGCGGACTTGCGGCGTAACAAGGAGCTGGTGCGTGACGGCTCGGTGTCCAAACGTGAGATGGACGTGGCGCTGGCGGCCAATGCGCAAGGCGTTGCTGCGGTAGCGCAAGCCAAGGCCAATCTGGAAATCGCTCGGCAGGATCTGCAAACAGTGATCGTCAATCGCGGTTCGCTGGAAGCGGCGGTGGCCAGCGCCGAAGCGGCAGTGCAACTGGCGCGGATCGACCTGTCGAACACACGCATCGTCGCCCCGCGCGATGGCCAGCTCGGGCAGATCGGCGTGCGCCTCGGTGCCTACGTCAATTCCGGGGCGCAGCTGATGGCGTTGGTGCCAAACCAGAAATGGGTGATCGCCAACATGAAGGAAACCCAAATGGACAACGTGCGGGTCGGGCAACCGGTGCGCTTCACCGTTGATGCGTTGAACCACCGTAAATTCACCGGGCATGTGCAGCATATTTCGCCGGGCACCGGCTCTGAATTTGCCCTGTTGCAGGCGGACAACGCCACCGGCAACTTCGTCAAAATCGCCCAGCGAGTGCCGGTGCGGATCACCATTGATGAGGGCCAGCAGGAAGAGGAACGACTACGGCCGGGGATGTCGGTGGTGGTGAGTATCGATACGGCGGCAGGCGATACGCAGCCACATTAAGTTTTTTTGCTTTTCAGGCTGTGATCATCGGGGGCAGGGTGCCGAGCAGCGACACAGCCGCGACAGCACCAATCCCCAGCAACCACTCCAGCACCACACTGCGCCTGAGCGCGGCCATCCGCTGTTCGCAATCCTCAATCCGCAAGCGATTGAACAGCGCCAGCCCGAGCATCCCCAGCACGATCATCGCCTTGATCAACAGAATCAGCGCAAACCCCGTGAAGAGCGGTGTCGGCCACCACTGGCCGGTCAGCACGCGAACGTTGAGCAACCCGGTGATCAGCAGGCCTGCAACCAGCGCATATCCGATCCCGCTGAAGCGTCGCAGAATCTCGCGCATCGGTTCACTGGGCCGGCGCAAAATCATCATCAGCAGCAACAATCCGCCAAGCCACGCCGCCACGCAGGTCAGGTGGATGATCTGGTTGAGAATCAACAGTTGGCCGCTGAGACCATCAAGCATCGCGCCATGTCCGACCGGCGCCAGTGTCGCCAACAGCAGCGCGCTCAAGCCCAGGCGCAACGGCAGGTTCGAACGCCATGGCGTAAACAGCAACGCCAGCAACACTGCGTTGATCAACAGGTGCCAGCGCCAGACCTGACCAAAAAAGGTATTGCCCAACACCAGTGCAACCGTGTCCGGATCAAAAGCTGCCGCCGCCGAACCGGCCATGCTCGCGGTGATAAGCAACGCCCAGGCCATGCCACTGGCCAGCGCAACGGCAGCAAGCCAAGGTGCCAGCCGCGAAATACCAACGTCCAGCGCTGGCGCTCCACCCTTGAGCAGCAATGGCCTGAACAACCACACCCCGAACAGCATCAACACCACGGTGAAATGCAGGAACCGGCACAGCACCAGCGCTTCGCTCATGAATTACTGGCCAACCTTGAATTGGTAGGCGCCTTCGCTTTTATGTGTGTCGACCGACACGGCGTGCCATTCGACTTTGTATTCGCCGGCAGTCAGCGGTGCGGCGGGGGTGACGATCAGGGTTTTCTTGTCTTTGCCTTCGGTGGTCAGCGGTTTGACTGTGACTGGCGCGCCATCCTTGGTCAGGGTGACTTTGGTGAAGGTTGCTTCAACGCCTTCGGAGAAGGTCAGGCGCAGATCCGCCGGTGCCGTGACGGTACTGTCGGCCGCCGGGGTCTGGCTTTTCAGGTGGGCGTGGGCAAATGCCGAGGATGCGGCCAACAGCGAGGCGAGCAGGGCAGTGGTGGTCAGGACATTCTTGAACAGCATCGCGGGTACCTCTGAGGCAAAATCGAAGAAGCCGCCAGTTTAGCCATCCGTCCTTGCCGGTACGAAGTTTTGTTTTCAGCGGTCGCCCCGGTGGCAGAGCGGATGCTAGTCTTGCGCAACGTTGTTGTCAGGGAGCCCACATGGGCAATCACAAGATCGAGATTCGTCGCAGTAACGTCGAAAAAATCCTCCTCGCCGCGGAAAAGGTTTTCGCCGAAAAAGGCTTCGGCAGCACCGCCATGGCCGACATCGCCGCCGAAGTGCAACTGCCGCGCTCCAACCTGCATTACTACTTTTCCACCAAGAGCGAGCTGTACAGCGCGGTGCTGTTCGATCTGCTGGAAGTGTGGAAACAGGACGCGCTGTGCTTCGAGATGTTCGACGATCCGCGTGTGGTGCTGAGCAGCTACATCCGCGCCAAGATGAACCACTCGCGCAGCCGACCTTACGGCTCGAAAGTCTGGGCCAATGAAATCATTCATGGCGCGCCTACCCTGGGCGAGGCGCTGGATGTCAGCCTGTATGACTGGGCGAAGATGAAAGAAGCGAAGATCCGCCAGTGGGTCGAGGACAAGCGCATCCTGCCGGTGGAACCGTCGAGCCTGCTATACATGATCTGGGCCTCGACCCAGCACTACGCCGACTTCGATCATCAGGTGAATATCTTGAATGATCACCAGCCGCTGTCGGACATGCAGTTCGAGCGGGCGGTGCAGACGGTGACCAGTGTGATTTTGCGCGGGATCGGGTTGGAGCCCTGAGCCTTTCCCTTGAGGCATTCCCACGCAGAGCGTGGGAACGATCAGTCAGAGAGCTACATGGTAGGGATTCCTCGGATCATGATTCCAGTCCAGAAACGGCTTGCCCGTCTCCATCGGCACCATCTCGATGCAATCAGCCACCGGACAGGTGATCTGACACAAATTGCAGCCCACACACTCGTCATCGATCACTTCGTATTTATGCGTCCCGTCTGCTTGCTTCAGGCTACTGATCGCCTGATGTGAAGTGTCTTCGCAGGCAATGTGGCAACGCCCGCAACCGATGCACGCCTCCTGATCAATCTTCGCGATCACCTGATAGTTGATATCCAGATACTTCCAGTCCGTGGTGTTGCCCACGGCGCGTCCGGAAAACTCGGCAATGTTGGCGTAGCCCTGACTGTCCATCCAGCGTGACAGGCCATCCTTCATCTCCTCGACAATACGGAAGCCATGCAGCATCGCCGCCGTGCACACCTGCACCGCGCCGCTGCCCAGTGCCATGAATTCCGCCGCATCGCGCCAACTGCCGATGCCGCCGATCCCGCAGATCGGTAAACCTTGGGTCTGCGGATCACGAGCGATTTCCGCGACCATATTCAGCGCAATCGGTTTGACCGCTGAACCGCAGTAACCGCCGTGGGTGCTTTTGCTGCCGACGGTGGGCAGGGCGACCATGTGTTCCAGGTCGACGCTGGTGATCGAGTTGATGGTGTTGATCAGCGACACCGCATCGGCGCCACCCCGATGCGCGGCGCGGGCGGCGACGCGGATGTCGGTGATGTTCGGCGTCAGTTTGACGATCACTGGCAGCGAGCAGTAGGTCTTGCACCAGCGCGTCACTTGCTCGACGTACTCCGGCACCTGACCGACCGCCGCGCCCATGCCGCGTTCAGGCATGCCGTGGGGGCAGCCGAAATTCAGTTCGATGCCATCGGCACCGGTGGCTTCCACCAGCGGCAGGATGTGTTTCCACGACTCTTCGACGCACGGCACCATCAGTGAAACGATGAGGGCGCGATCCGGCCAGTCCTTTTTCACCTGGGTGATTTCACGCAGGTTGATCTCCAGCGAGCGGTCGGTGATCAGCTCGATGTTGTTGATGCCCAGCACTTCTCGGTTGTTACCGTAGTGCGCCGAGTAGCGCGAAGAGACGTTGACCGCCGCCGGGTCTTCACCCAGGGTTTTCCAGACCACGCCACCCCAGCCGGCCTCGAAGGCACGAACCACGTTGTAGGCTTTGTCGGTCGGCGGCGCGGAGGCCAGCCAGAACGGATTGGGCGCTTTGATGCCGGCGAAGACTATCGAGAGATCGGCCATTTACGCAGCCTCCACGTTGAGCATCAGTTGAGCGTTGATGGCCTCGGCGGCCAGTTTGCCGTGCTGCACCGCTTGCACGGTGAGGTCCTGATCGAGGCTGGTGCAATCACCGCCGGCGTACACACCGGGGATGCTCGTGCGCAGATTTTCGTCGACCTGAATCCGCTCGCCCTGACGCTTGAGTTCACGCGCCAACGGGTCGGCCAGAGCGCTGCCGTCGAAGGCCTGGCCAATGGCTTTGAAGATCGCATCAGCAGCCAGCTCGAAGGTTTCCCCGGTGGTTTGCAGGCGACCGTCGACCAGATCGGTACGGGCGAAACGCATGCCGCGCACCTTGCCCTGTTCGTCGAGCAAAACCTCCTCCGGTTGTGCCCAGGTCAATAGACGTACCTGATTGGCCTTGGCGATGTCTTGTTCGTGGCCGGTAGCGCCCATGTCCGCGGCGCCGCGGCGATACACCAGATTGACATCGCGGGCCCCCAGGCGCGCCATTTGCACGGCCATGTCGATCGCGGTGTTGCCGGCGCCGAGGACGATGCAGCGCTCGGCCAGTGGCAGTTGCGTCAGGTCATCGGCCTGGCGCAGTTCGCGGATGTAGTCAGTGGCGGCGAGCAGGCCGGGAGCGTCTTCGTGAGCCAGACCAAGTTGCTTGCTGGCGTTGAGACCGAGGCCGAGGAACACGGCGTCGAACTGCTGATGCAATTCGCTGAGGGTCAGGTTGTCGCCGAGTTTGTGTCCGTGACGGATTTCGATACCGCCGATTTGCAGGAGAAAATCCAGTTCCTTTTGCGCATAGTCATCGACCAGTTTGTACTTGGCGATCCCGTATTCATTCAGGCCGCCAGCCTTCTCCCGTGCTTCGAAAATCACCACGTCATGCCCGTGCATGGCGCTGCGGTGCGCGCAGGACAAACCCGCCGGCCCGGCGCCGACCACGGCGATGCGTTTGCCAGTGTTAGCGGCGCGCTGGAATGGGTGTTCAGTGAAATTCGCGTTGTCCACGGCGTAGCGCTGCAACAGGCCGATCAGCACTGGCGCGCATTCCTGGGCGTTGTTGCGCACGCAGGCTTGCTGGCAAAGGATTTCAGTGGGACAGACTCGCGCGCAACTGCCGCCAAGGATGTTCGCCGAAAGGATTTTCTGCGCAGCACCGGGCACGTTGTCCTGATGGATATTGCGGATGAACGAAGGGATGTCGATCTCGCTCGGGCACGCATTGACGCACGGCGCGTCGTAGCAATACAGGCAGCGCGAGGCTTCCAGATGCGCCTGCCGAGCGTTGAGCGGCGGTGCCAGATCGGTGAAATGGCCGGCGAGGGCGGCCGCGCTTTCGTGCGGATGCGGGAGATGGTTCAGGGTCTCGATCACGGTTTTTTGCCTCACGGTTATTGAGGTGCTCTGCCTCTGATGGGCAGTGGTTTTTGTGTCGTTAGGGAGGGCCTCTTCGCGAGCAGGCTCGCTCCCACAGGGGAATGCATTTCAAATGTGGGAGCGAGCCTGCTCGCGAAGGCCGAAGGCCGGGATTTCAGCGTTTCACAGCAGTAGGCTTGTGCAATTCAGCCCGCTTGCTCAGCAAATCAAACACCGCCGGATACGCCGGCCGTTCGATGTAGCGTCCGGCCCCGCGCTCGGCACGCAGGTCGCCATCGGCCCAGACCACTCGGCCCTGGCTGACGGTGTGGCTCGGCACGCCGCGCACGGTCTTGCCTTCGAAGATGTTGAAGTCCACCTGCTGATGGTGGGTCTTGGCGGAAATCGTGCGGGTGCCTTGCGGGTCCCACAGCACCAGATCGGCATCGGCGCCGACCCGGATCGCACCTTTGCGCGGATAGAGGTTGAAGATCTTCGCGGTGTTGGTGGAGGTGAGGGCGACGAAGTCCTGCATCGAAAAGCGACCGCTGTTGACGCCTTCATCCCACAGCACCGCCATGCGGTCTTCGATGCCGGCGGTGCCGTTGGGAATCTTGCTGAAGTCGTCGCGCCCGGCGGCTTTTTGTTCGGCGCAGAAGCAGCAGTGATCGGTCGCGGTGGTGTGCAGATTGCCGTTTTGCAAACCGTGCCAGAGCGCTTCCTGATGCCCGCGCGGGCGGAACGGCGGGCTCATCACGTAACCGGCGGCGGTCTGCCAGTCCGGGTGTTGGTAGACGCTGTCATCGAGCAGCAGATGCCCGGCCAGAACTTCGCCGTAAACCGGTTGACCCTTGCTGCGCGCGTAGGTGATTTCGTCGAGGGCTTCCTTGGTCGAGACGTGTACCAGGTACAGCGGCGTGCCAATGGTTTCGGCGATACGAATGGCCCGGCTCGCCGCTTCACCTTCAACCTGCGAAGGACGCGACAGCGGATGCGCTTCCGGCCCGGTGATGCCCTGGGCCATCAATTTGCGTTGCAGGTGATAAACCAGCTCGCCGTTTTCCGCATGCACCGTTGGTACGGCACCGAGTTCCAGACAACGCTCGAAGCTCGCTACCAGCGTGTCATCGGCGGCCATGATCGCATTTTTGTAGGCCATGAAATGCTTGAAGCTGTTGATGCCGTGATGGCTGACCAGTTCGGCCATTTCCTCGCGCACCTGTTCGCTCCACCAGGTGATCGCGACGTGAAAGCCATAGTCCGAGGCGGATTTCTCCGCCCAGCCACGCCACTGATGAAACGCTTCCATCAACGACTGCTGCGGATTGGGAATCACGAAGTCGATGATCGACGTGGTGCCACCGGCCAGACCCGCAGCGGTGCCGCTGAAGAAGTCTTCGCTGGCCACGGTGCCCATGAACGGGAGTTGCATGTGAGTGTGTGGATCGATGCCGCCAGGCATCAGGTATTGACCGCTGCCGTCGAGCACTTCGGCACCGGCGGGAATATCGAGGTTTTCACCAATGGCTTTGATCACGCCGTCAGCGCAATAGACGTCGGCGCGATAACTTTCATCATGGGTAATAACGGTGGCGCCACGGATCAACAGAGACATTCCGAGTTCCTCGCAGGCATGACCGACTG
Organism: Pseudomonas sp. NPDC087639; assembly: GCF_044743385.1. NCBI lineage: Bacteria > Pseudomonadati > Pseudomonadota > Gammaproteobacteria > Pseudomonadales > Pseudomonadaceae > Pseudomonas > Pseudomonas sp. NPDC087639. The sequence continues at coordinate 19,680 of NZ_JBIUWI010000002.1, forward strand.
GTGTCGGTTCTAAATGTTTTATTGATGTACGGCGGTGAAGGGCGTATTCCTGTCATCGCTGTCAGGAATAGAAGCTAGTCGCAGTTTTGCAATAGATCAAGATTATTTTTTATAAGCTTATTACTATTTTAAGTTCTTGAAAAACAACGATAAAAATAGAAAATCACCAAAATGGTGAGGCTGCTCACCATTTTGACGCACTTGACAGGATGGAAATATGAGCAAGATTTCCTATGTGAAATCAGCCGCTTGAAGTTGAGCTGCGGTCGATCGCCAAGGAAGAAAAAAAGTGCAGTGCACCAGTTTGAGTCCTGACAGTTCGGACAACTTGCCCGGCGTTAAGCCTGAGCGTTCAGACAAGTTTTCGAAGACTCACCCGGTCAATAATTAAAATTGATAAATATCAGAAAGTTGCAAAGCGTTTAATGCACGGCCCAAGCGTTCAGAGCGGCACCCGGCACGTTTATTGATGCCGCCGCTGACACCATGGCCGGGGCATGAAAGTTGTCAGTTCCTCCGGCCATCGTCCGGCTCGCACCGTCATGTGCAGCCGCCTGATGAGCAAAAAAATAATCAGAAGAACAGTGGAGCGGCCATGCAACAGATCAGATCGCAAGTGACCGAGCGCGACGGCTTGTTTGAGCTTGAAGCCGGCAGCGACGTCCTCGACAGTCCCCGTTACAACCACGACATGGCACCGACCAAGGTGCGCGAACGAACCTGGAACAAATGGCACATCACCGCGCTGTGGGTCGGCATGTCGATCTGCGTGCCGACCTACACCCTCGGCGGCGTGCTGACAGCCTACTTCGGCCTGACCGTCGGCGAGGCGCTGCTGGCGATTCTGTTTGCCAACCTCATTGTGCTCATCCCCCTGACGCTCAACGCCTTTCCCGGCACCAAATACGGCATTCCGTTCCCGGTTCTGCTGCGCTCATCGTTCGGCATTCTCGGTTCCAACGTGCCGTGCCTGATTCGCGCGCTGGTGGCGTGTGGCTGGTTCGGCATTCAGACCATGTTTGGCGGGCTGGCGATTCACCTGTTTCTCGGCTCGGTGTTCGAGGGCTGGAAATCCCTTGGCGGGACCGGGGAGGTGATCGGCTTCATGATTTTCTGGGCGCTGAACCTGTGGGTGGTGATTCGCGGCGCCGAGTCGATCAAGTGGCTCGAAACCCTGTCGGCGCCATTGCTGGTGGCGGTCGGCATCGGGTTGCTGGTGTGGGCGATGCCCAATGTGTCGATGACCGAATTGCTGGCGATCCCGCCGAAACGTCCTGAAGGTGCCAGCGTGGTCAGTTACTTCGCTGCCGGGCTGACGGCGATGGTCGGCTTCTGGGCCACGCTGTCGCTGAACATTCCCGACTTCAGTCGCTACGCCAAAAGCCAGAAGGATCAAATCCTCGGGCAGATCTTCGGCCTGCCGCTGACCATGTTCCTGTTCGCCTCCCTCGGCGTGATCATGACCGCAGCGTCAGTGAAACTGGTGGGCGTAACCGTCTCTGATCCGGTCAGCCTGATCGGCCACATTCAGAGCCCGGTGTGGGTCGCGGTGGCCATGGCGCTGATCATCATCGCCACGCTGTCGACCAACACCGCCGCCAACATTGTCTCGCCGACCAACGACTTCCAGAACATCGCGCCCAAGGTCATCAACCGCACCAAAGCCGTGCTGCTGACCGGAGTTGTCGGGTTGGTGTTGATGGGGCATGAGCTACTGAAAAAGCTCGGGCTGATCGTCTCCGATGTGAGTCTGGAAACCGTGTATTCGAATTGGCTGCTGGGCTATTCGAGTCTGCTCGGGCCGATTGCCGGGATCATGGTGGTCGACTATTTCCTGATCAAGAAACAGCAACTGGATCTGGCCGGGTTGTACCGCGACGACGTGTATCCGGCGTGGAACTGGGCCGGTTTTCTCGCGTTCGGCGTGCCGGTGGTGTTGACCTTGCTGTCGCTTGGAAGCGATGCGTTCAGTTGGTTCTACAGCTACGGCTGGTTTACCGGCTCGGCGCTGGGCGGAATTATTTATTACGGGTTATGCGTGATGCGCGGTAATCCGGCGATGGCTAAAGCGCCTTCGCAATGATCGCTCCCATGCTCTGCGTGGGAATGCAGCCCGGGACGCACTGCGTCCCAACAGCGGACGCAGTGCGTCCATGGATGAGTTCCCACGCAGAGCGTGGGAACGATCGGCATCAACACTGAGGAGACCCCCATGAACGCAGCCGTAGACGTTCTGCAATCGACCCATCAGCACATCAACCGCGACCGCCTCTGGGCGTCGCTGATGGAACTGGCCAAACTCGGCGCTACGGTCAAGGGCGGGGTCTGTCGCCTGGCCCTGACCGACCTCGACCGCCAGGCCCGCGACCTGTTCGTGCAATGGTGCAAGGACGCCGGATGCAGCGTCACGATCGACGAAGTCGGCAACATCTTCGCCCGCCGGCCTGGGCGTAATCCGAACCTGCCGCCGGTGATGACCGGCAGCCACATCGACACCCAACCCACCGGCGGCAAATTCGACGGTTGCTTCGGCGTACTGGCCGGCGTCGAAGTGCTGCGTACCCTCAACGACCTCGGCGTGGAAACCGAAGCGCCGCTGGAAGTGGTGGTGTGGACCAACGAAGAAGGCTCGCGCTTCGCCCCGTGCATGATGGGCTCTGGTGTGTTCGCGGAAAAATTCACCCTCGAAGAAACCCTCGCCAAAGTCGATGCCGATGGCGTCACCGTTGGCGAAGCGCTCAATGCCATCGGCTATGCCGGCCCGCGCAAGGTTAGCGGGCACAAGGTCGGCGCTTATTTCGAGGCGCACATCGAGCAAGGCCCGATCCTCGAAGACGAACAGAAAACCATCGGCGTGGTGCTCGGCGCACTGGGGCAGAAGTGGTTCGACCTCAAGCTGCGCGGCGTCGAAGCCCATGCTGGCCCAACCCCGATGCACTTGCGCAAAGATGCCCTGGTCGGCGCCTCAGTCATCGTCGGTGCGGTCAACCGCGCCGCCCTCGGCCATCAGCCCCATGCCTGTGGCACGGTCGGTTGCCTGCAAGCCTATCCCGGCTCGCGCAACGTCATCCCCGGCGAGGTGCGCATGACCCTCGACTTCCGGCATCTGGAACCGGCACGCCTGGACTCGATGATCGCCGAAGTGAAACAGGTCATCGACGCGACTTGCGAAGAGCATGGCCTGACCTATGAACTGACGCCGACGGCCGACTTCCCACCGCTGTACTTCGAAAAGGGCTGCGTAGATGCTGTGCGTGGCGCCGCCAAAGGCCTGGGCCTGTCGCACATGGACATCGTCAGCGGCGCCGGCCACGACGCAATCTTCCTCGCCGAACTCGGCCCGGCCGGGATGATCTTCGTGCCGTGCGAGGGCGGCATCAGCCACAACGAAATCGAAAACGCCGCGCCGGATGATTTGGCAGCGGGGTGTGCGGTGTTGTTGCGCGCGATGCTGGCGGCTTCGGCGTCTGTGGCGGGAGGGCAACGCGCGGCCTGATTTCTTTCATGAAGAGGTGCGACGTTGCCGTCCCTGCAAGGCAATTCAGGCGTGTGCAACGTCGTTCATCAACGTGATGACTTCGATCAAGGCGCACCAAACAGCATCGTCCAGTAAACCCCTTCATCACTACGCGCTTCACTGGCGAAGCCGGCGCCGACTTGGGTAAAAATCGGGCTCATCAGGTTGGCGCAATGGCCAGGGCTGGCCAGCCATCCGGCCATGGCTTTGCCCGGTGAACTCTGTCCGGCTGCGATGTTTTCGCCAATTTGTCGACCTCGATAGCCGGCGGCGCGGGCGCGATCGGCAGGCAGGTCACCGTCCGGATCGCGATGGGCGAAATAGTTGCCGTAGGCCATGGCCTTGCTGTGCCCCTGGGCAGCGGCGCCGAGGGCGGCATTCCAGCTCAAGGGCCGGGCAGCGGCGAAGCGCTGGCGTCCACACATTCTTGGGCGGGCGCGGGCGGCATTGACTTCGGCCAGCAGGGCTTTGCCGACGCTGCGGTTATCACCGACACGGCTGTCGAGCACCGGTCGCGCCAACACTACTTGCCATTCGCTGCGCGCACGGCTGATGCCGATGTCGGCGTATTGAGTGTCCAGCAACGCGCCGCAGTAGTCGCTTTGCAGCATGTCGAATGCTTCTTCGGCGTCCTGCGCCCCGACAATGCGAATGCTGCGCACCGCTACGGCCGAGTATCCGGAAGACTTCAACGCTTCACGCAAACCGCCGCCATATCGGTAGCCGACCGGCAAGGCCAGGTTCGACTTCAACGCCAACGGTGCCAGTCGTTGCGCGGGACGCCGATCGCAGCGTTGCGGGTGGGCACGGTAGTCGTTGATGGCCGCCACCAGTTGGCGCTCGGCGCCGGCATGGGCAGTTTCGGCGAGCAGGGGCGAAAGGATCAGCAGGCACAGCGAAACGAAGCGAGACGAACGAACGGCGTGGCGCATGGGACGGGCAGCTCTGGAGAGGGACGGTGCTTGAGTGGGTTGGTCGCAGAACGCGGCGCGAATAGGACTGGGGTTTTTTGACTTGGTTCAAGAGGCGGACGATTGCTTTGGATTGGATTTGATGTTGCCTGTACTGGCCTCATCGCTGGCTTGCCAGCGATGAGGGCCGTTCTGCCCACTCAAGGCTCACCGATTCAACACATCCCCCATCCACTGCAAATACTCCGCCCGCTCGGAAATCGAGTTATGACCCGAATCCGGCACCACCTTGAGCACGGCCACCCCCTTGGGAAAATTGCCCAGCAACTGCTCGGTACTGGCCCGGGGAATCACCTCGTCATCACTGGCCGCCAGCAGCAACGTCGGCACGCGGATATGCGCGGCGTACTTGCCCGACTCGAAGCGATCCTTGAGCAACCACTTCACCGGCACCCATGGATATTGCCGCGCGGCGATTTCTTCGAGGTTGTTGTAGGGCGTTACCAGAATCAACTGCTGCACCGGTCGTTGACTGGCCAGACGCACCGCGACGCCCGATCCCAGACTGCGCCCGACCACGGCAATCTGCGGATGACTGGCAGATACCTGATCGAACAGCGCCAGCGCATCCTCGGCAATGGCTTCCTCGGAGGGCGAACCGCCGCTGCCGGCAAACCCCCGGTAGTTCAGCAGGTACAGCGCGTAATCAGGAAACGCTTGGGCAAACTCCGGCAGGTTGCGCGACACGTCCTCGGCGTTGCCGCCGAAATAGATCAGCGCCCGCGGCCCGTCGCGCTCGCGGGTGTTGACCCAGATATCGGCATCCGGCATCGACAGTTTCAGCCGTGAGTCGGTGGCACTGACCGCACTGGGCTGCGGAAACCAGATCAACGAGCGCTGAAAAAAGAACAGTGCCGCGCACAGCGCCAGGTAAACGGCGACGATCAATGCGACGAGTGACATCAGGGTTCGGGACATTCGGCTACTTTTAACAGGGTGTGCGGGTTCGTTGTCGCAGTGTAGTCCAGCGCTTCACGCGGCCAGCGTTCGAACACAACGTGCAACAGATCCACGGAGCAGGGGAACCAGCATGAGCCACACTGAGGGTTACTCCCGTCGCCGATTGCTCACGCTGGCTGCCGGGGTGTCGGCGGTCTTCACCTTTGATCGGGCGCTGGCCACTGCCACATCGTCCGCCGCTACCGGAGGCCAAGCCATGCAGACTCGTGTCATCCCATCAAGCGCCGAGCCACTGCCCATGGTGGGGCTGGGCACGTATCGCGGCTTTGACGTCGCCCCTGGCGATCCGGCTTACAAGCAACTGCCAGCGGTGCTCGACGAACTGTTCGCCAAGGGTGGCACTGTGGTCGACAGCTCGCCGATGTATGGCCGCGCCGAAGAAACCACCGGTGAACTGCTGTCGATCCACGAACCGCGCTCACCGGCGTTTCTGGCTACCAAGGTATGGACGCGCGGACGTAAGGAGGGCATCGCGCAGATGGAGCAGTCATTCAGCCTGCTGCGCGCCGAGCGCATCGACCTGATGCAGATCCACAACCTGCTCGACTGGCAAACCCACTTGCCGACGCTGCGGGAATGGAAGGAGCAAGGGCGCATTCGCTACATCGGCATCACCCATTACACGCCCTCGGCGTACGAAGAGGTTGAAGCGGTGCTGAAGACTGAACAACTGGATTTCCTGCAGATCAACTACGCCCTTGATGACCGTGGCGTGGAAAAACGCATTCTGCCGCTATGCCGTGAGCGCGGTGTGGCGGTGATCTGTAACCGGCCATTCGGCGGCGGTGGCTTGCTCGCCCGGCTCAAAGGCAAACCGCTGCCGGCGTGGGTGTCGGACGTGCAGGTCAACAGTTGGCCGCAACTGGCGCTGAAGTTTCTGCTGGCGAACCCGGCCGTTACTTGTGTGATTCCAGGTACCGGTAATCCACGGTATATGGCCGATAACGTCAAGGCAGGGTTCGGGCCGATGTTGACGGATGCGCAGCGTCATCAGTTGATTGCGTTAGTGGGCTAGGCCGATTTCAACCGCGATAACGCAACGCCTCCAGCAACAGCGCAAATGCCGGCGCCGCCTGGCATCGGCTCGGGTAGTAGAGGTGATAACCGGCAAATGTCGGGCACCAGTCTTCCATCACCTGCACCAGCCGACCCTCCGCCAGATACGGCGCGACGATGTTTTCCGGGATATAGCTCAGGCCGAAGCCGTCCAGTGCGGCGTCGAGCAATGGGTAGACTCCGTTCAGGGTGATCTGGCCGGAAACCCGCACCTTGAGGCTTTCACCATCCTTTTCAAATTCCCAGGTGTACAGCCCGCCGTTGGTGGGCAGGCGCAGATTGTTGCAGGCGTGTTCGGTCAGATCGCGGGGAGTTTGTGGGGCCGGATGCCTGGCGAAGTAGGCGGGCGAACCGACCACGGCCATGCGCATGTCCGGGCCGATGCGGGTGGCGATCATGCCTTGGGCAACGTCTTCGCCCAGACGTATACCGGCATCGAAGCCTTGGCCTGCGATGTCGACGAAACCGTAATCGCAACAGACTTCGACGGCGATGTCCGGGTACTTCGGTAAAAACTCCTTGAGCACCGGGCGCAGCAGCCAGTCCAGCGAATGGTCAGTCGCGCTGATGCGGATCTTGCCCGCCGGGGTTTCGCGCAAATTGCTCAGGGCCGCCAGCTCCTGCTCGATCTCTTCGAAGCGTGGGCCGACGGTTTGCAGCAGGTGCTCACCGGCCTCGGTGGGGGAAACGCTACGGGTGGTGCGGGTCAGCAGGCGCAGGCCGAGGCGTGCTTCGAGGGCGCGGATGGTATGGCTGAGCGCCGATTGCGAGACGCCGAGTTTGGCGGCGGCTTTGGTAAAGCTGCGCTCACGCGCCACGGCGAGGAAGGCGAGCAGGTCACTGGCGTTTTCCCGAAGCATTAATGAGTTTCCTGCATAAGTTTTTTCGAATTCTAGTCGATTATCTGAAGAGTCATGGTCGGTAAAGTTCAGGCATCACTTTTGGAGATATCGCCATGAACCCGATTGCTGCTTCTGCGCTGACCCTTTCCTTGCTGGCTGGCGATGTTCAGGCCAATGAAGCGCCGCGAGTGACCGTCACGCCCAATGGATCACAACCTTCGGCCCGCGGCCCGGCGGATTGGTTCACCGGAATTGTGCGGGTCGACGCGCCGTTCAAAGGTTCGGATCAGGCGCGGGTCAGTGGCGCCACGGTGACGTTCGAACCGGGTGCGCGCACAGCGTGGCACACCCATCCGTTGGGGCAGACGTTGATCGTCACCGCAGGTGCCGGTTATGTGCAGGAGTGGGGGCAGCCGGTTCGCGAAATTCGTCCAGGGGATACGGTGTGGATTGCGCCTGATGTGAAGCATTGGCATGGCGCGGCGCCGAGCACGGCAATGACGCATATCGCGATTGCTGAAGTGCTGGATGGCAAGGTGGTGGAGTGGATGGAGCAAGTCAGCGAGGCGCAGTATCCCCGCGCTGAATAACCCCTTTTTAGGAGCTGCCGAAGGCCGCGATCTTTTGCTTTTTAAAGATCAAAAGATCGCAGCCTTCGGCAGCTCCTACAGGGTGAGATGTCAGATCATCTCCGGCAACGACGAAAGAATCTTGTCCAGCGTAATCGGATATTCCCGCACCCTGGCCCCGGTGGCGTTGTAGATCGCATTCGCCACCGCCGCACTCACACCGCAAATCCCCAACTCACCGACACCCTTGGCCTTCATCGGCGAAGAAATCGGATCCGTCTCATCGAGGAAAATTACCTCCTGATGCGGAATATCGGCGTGCACCGGCACCTCATATCCGGCCAGATCGTGATTGACAAAAAAGCCCAGCTTTTTATCTACCGCCAATTCCTCCATCAGCGCCGCACCGACGCCCATGGTCATCGCACCGATGACTTGGCTGCGCGCCGCTTTCGGATTGAGAATCCGCCCGGCCGCGCACACCGCAAGCATCCGCCGAACGCGCACTTCACCGGTCGCAGCGTCCACTGCGACTTCAACGAAATGCGCGCCAAACGTCGACTGCTGATACTGCTTGGCAAGGTCAGCGAATTCGATGCTGTCCTCCGCTTGCACCACGCCATTTTCTGCGGCGTGACGCAACGGCACACTTTTGCTGCCGAGCCGTACCTGACCCTCGACAAACTCGGCCTCACCGGCCGCCATGCCTAATTTGCCGGCCACCGCCTCACGCAGTTTCACACACGCGGCATACACCCCGGCCGTCGAGCAGTTGGCGCCGAATTGCCCACCAGAGCCGGCCGATACCGGGAAGTTCGAATCGCCCAGCCGCACCACGACGTCGTCGATACCAACGCCCATCATCTCGGCCGCCGTTTGCGCGATGATCGTGTAGCTGCCGGTGCCGATGTCGGTCATGTCGGTTTCAACGGTGATCTTGCCGTCGCGTTCCAGTCGTACCCGCGCGCCGGATTTCAACAGCAGGTTGTTGCGGATCGCCGCGCCGACGCCCATGCCGATCAGCCAGCGACCTTCGCGACGTGAACCGGGTTTTGCGTTGCGTTTATCCCAGCCGAACTTCTCGGCACCGGTTTGCAGGCATTCGATCAGTTGTCGCTGGGAGAACGGCCGCTCGGTTTTCACCGGGTCGACCTGAGTGTCGTTGAGGATGCGGAACTGCACCGGGTCGAGTTTGAGTTGTTCGGCCATTTCGTCCATGGCGATTTCCAGCGCCATCAGGCCCGGGGTTTCGCCCGGTGCGCGCATGGCGTTGCCTTCGGGCAGATCCAGCGGCGCCAGGCGCATGGTCACCAGGCGGTTTTCGCCGGCGTAGAGCAACTGGCTTGGTTGCGCCGCGACTTCAACCTTGCCGTCTTGCAGATTGCCCGACCATCCTTCGTGGGCGATGGCCGTGAGTTTGCCGTCCGCCGTGGCGCCCATGCGGATGCGCTGGATGGTCGCCGGGCGATGGGTGGTGTTGTTGGCGATTTGCGGCCGCGCGAGGGCGACTTTCACTGGTCGGTTGGCCATGCGCGCACCGAGGGCAGCGAGGATCGCGTCGGCGCGGATGAACAGTTTGCCGCCGAAACCGCCGCCAATGTACGGCGAAATCAAGCGGACTTTTTCCTTGGGCAGGCCGAGGGTTTCGGCGATGTCGCCGACGCTCCAGGCGATCATCTGGTTGGACGTCCACAGGGTCAGTTGATCGCCTTTCCACGCGGCCAGTGTCGCGTGCGGTTCCATCATCGCGTGGGACTGATCGGGGGTGGTGTAGGTCTGGTCGAACTGCACCGGGGCGGCAGCGAACGCCGTGGCAAAATCCCCGTGTTTGACGTCTGGCAGTTCTTCTTTCTGTTCGACACCCTGATCGCGAACGCTGGCCAGATCGAACTCGCCCTTGGCCGTGACGTAATCGACTTTGACCAGTTGCGCTGCGGCGCGGGCCTGTTCAAAAGTCTCGGCAACGACCAGCGCAACGGCTTGGTGATAGTGCTGAATTTCCGGCCCGGCCAGCAGATGCGCCGAGTTGTATTGGCCCTTGCCGAGCTTGCCGGCATTGGCGGCGGTGACGATGGCCAGAACCCCTGGTGCGGCTTTCGCCTCGTCGAGATCAATGTTGTTGATGCGGCCCTTGGCGATGGCCGAACCGACCATGAAACCGTAAGCCTGATTGGCCACCGCCTCATGCTGCTCGTAAGCGTACGGCGCCTGGCCGCAGGTTTTCAGTTTGCCTTCGATGCGGTCGGTGGGTTTGCCGATGACCTTCAATTGGTCGATCGGGTTGGTGGTGGCGGGCGTGTCGAATTTCATGCTTCGTCCCTCGCTTGGGCCAGCACCGAGCCGAGTGTGCGCTCGACCAGGGTCAGTTTGAATTGGTTGTCGTGGGTCGGCGTGGCGCCGTCGAGCAGGCGTTCGCTCACGACTTTGGCGCCCTTGGGCAGCAACGCCTCGGCGGCTTCCACCCGCCATGGTTTCGGCGCGACGCCACCGACGGAGATGCGGCCGCTGCCGTCCTTTTGCAGGATCAAACCGACGGAAACCAGGGCAAACGCGTAAGACGAACGATCGCGCACCTTGTGATAAACGTGGGTGCCGCCCACGGGCGCCGGCAGCGTCACGGCAGTGATGAACTCGCCGGGCGTAAGGCTGGTTTCAATATTGGGCGTGTTGCCCGGCAACTGATGGAAATCGACCATGGCGATGCTGCGAGTGCTGCCATCGGGTCTGACCGTTTCAATCTGCGCATCGAGAGCGCGCATCGCAATCGCCATGTCGCTCGGGTGGGTGGCGATGCAGGCATCGCTGACGCCGATGATCCCCAGTTGTCGACTGACCCCGCCAATCGCCGAGCAGCCACTGCCGGGATTGCGTTTGTTGCAGGCTTGATTCGTGTCGTAGAAGTACGGACAGCGCGTGCGTTGCAGCAGGTTGCCGGCCGTGGTCGCCATGTTGCGCAACTGCCCGGAAGCACCGGCAAGCAAGGCGCGGGAGAGCAGGGCGTAGTCTTTTCGCACGCGCGCGTCGGCGGCCAGATCGGTATTGCGCACCATGGCGCCGATACGCAAACCGCCCTCGGGCGTGGCTTCGATCTGGTCCAGTCCCAGGTGATTGATATCGATCAGGTGCAGCGGGGTTTCGATGTCGAGTTTCATCAAGTCCAGCAAGTTGGTGCCGCCGGCGATGAACTTTGCGCCTTCCACTTGCGCAGCTTGTGCTGCGGCTGCGGCGGGGGAGTCGGCGCGGCTGTAATTGAACGCTCTCATGCCGGCACCTCCGCGACTTCGGTGATGGCTTCGATGATGTTCGAGTAGGCGCCGCAACGGCAGATATTGCCGCTCATGCGTTCCTGGAATTCGCTGGCGATCAGTTGCGGCGGCTCGGTCAGGCTGGCGCTGGCGTGGCTGGGAATGCCATCGCGGATTTCCTGAATGACCGCCACCGCCGAACAGATCTGTCCCGGCGTGCAGTAACCGCACTGATAACCGTCGTGCTTGATGAACGCGGCTTGCATCGGGTGCAGGTTGTCCGGCATGCCGAGGCCTTCGATGGTGGTGATCTCGCTGCCTTCGTGCATCACCGCCAGGGTCAGGCAGGAATTGATCCGCCGGCCATCGGCGATCACGGTACAGGCGCCGCACTGGCCGTGGTCGCAGCCTTTTTTGCTGCCGGTCAGGTGCAGGTGTTCGCGCAGGGCGTCGAGCAGTGTGGTGCGGTTGTCGACTTCAAGGGCCTGAGGCTTGCCATTGACTTGAATGGTCACTTTGCTCATGGCCGGTTGCTCCAGATTGGCCGCGTAGGCCTTGAGGCTGATAAAGGGGGGCATCGCGAACGCCGTCGCGGTCACGGCGCCGAGGATCAGAAATTTACGTCGGGAAATCGGCATGGTTCGATTCCTTTTTCTCTCAATCAGGCGGCAGGGTTGCGAATGGCCCATAAGGGCGCGCCGGCATGCTTGCCAGTCTCGTTCTAGGAGTGACCGCTGGAGGGAGGAAAAGGTTTTTGCGGATTTGCGCTATAGAGTTATGCACATGGCTCATGAATCAACAGAGCCTGAGTATCCCTTGTGGGAGCGAGCCTGCTCGCGAAGAGGTCGGAACATCGAACATCTTCGCGAGCAGGCTCGCTCCCACATTGGAAATTTTGTTATGTGCAACTAATGCCCGCCGACGACCATGTAGGTGAACGGCGCCACATACGCCTGCAGCGTCACCAACCCGCCGACCAGAATCGCCAGCACAATCGAATGGAAGAACACATAGCGCAGAATCTCACCCTCATGCCCGTACCATCGGGTGGCGGTGGAGGCGACCACAATCGACTGCGCATCGACCATTTTGCCCATAACCCCACCGGAGCTATTGGCGGCGGCCATCAGCACCGGGCTGATCCCGAGCTGTTCCGCCGTCACCCGTTGCAAGCCGCCAAACAGCACGTTCGACGCGGTATCCGAGCCCGTCAGCGCCACGCCAAGCCAGCCGAGCAAGGTGCCGAACATCGGGTAGAAAATTCCCGTCGCCGCAAACGCCAGGCCCATGGTTGCGTCCAGCCCCGAGTAGCGCGTGAGGAACCCCAGCGCCAGCATCGCCGCGATGGTGATCAGCGAAAACCGCACCACCCACAGCGTGCGCAGGTACTGCTTGATCAGTTGCGGGATTGAATAGCCCATCAGCAAGCCGCCGACAATCGCCGCCAGCAGGATGCCGCTGCCGGTGGAGGTGAGCCAGGTGAACTTGTAGACCGCTTCTTCAGCTTTCGGCGCCGCCACTACCGGCGGGACTTTTTCGATTTGCAGGTGCAGATTGGTGAAGGTGATGGCCGGAGCGAAAATCGGGTTGGCCTCGCGCAGCGGTTTGCCCTGCGGATCAAGCTTGGCCGATTGCGTGACCGGATCGATGGCAGGGCGGGTGTCGAACATATTCTTGAAGCCCTGAGTGCCCCAGGCGAACACGAATACGGTGAGGATGATCCACGGCATCCACGCGCGCATCACCGCCGGGCGCGCCTGATCGCTGAACGCTGCGCTGGCGTTGACTTTCTCTTCGTCGACTTTGGAATTGTCGACCCGCCCGGACAGCGCCGCCGAGGTATGGATCGTCGCCGGTTTCCAGACCTTCAAAAACAGCGTCAGACTGGCCATGGAAATCAGCGCAGCAATCACATCCACCAGCATCGGCCCGTGATAGTTCGATACCAGGAATTGCGGCACGGCGAAACTGACACCGGCCACCAGAATCGCCGGCCAGATCTCGAGCATCTTGCGCCAGCCGGCAAAGGCCCAGATCAGCCAGAACGGCACCAGCACCGAGAAGAACGGCAACTGCCGACCGACCATCATCGACAGCTCCATCTCATCCAGCCCGGTGACTTTGGCCAGGGTGATGATCGGCGTGCCGAGGGCGCCGAAAGCCACCGGCGCGGTGTTGGCAATCAGTGCCAGACCGGAGGCCGCCAGCGGTGAGAAGCCCAAACCAATCAGAATTGCCCCGGTCACTGCCACCGGTGTACCGAAACCGGCCGCCCCTTCGAAAAACGCACCGAAACAGAAGGCGATCAGCAGCAACTGCAAGCGTCGGTCATCGGTGATCCGCGCCAGTGAATCCTGCAGCACTTTGAAGGAGCCGTTCTCGGTGGTCAGGCGATGCAAAAAGATGATGTTGAGGACGATCCAGCCAATCGGCAGCAGACCGTTGGCCGCGCCGAACAACGCCGCCGAACCGGCCATGCTCGCCGGCATGCCGAAGGCGAAGATCGAGATCAACAAGGCCGAAGCCAGCGCCAACAGGGCGGCCAGATGCGCCTTGACGTGGAAGAACGCCAGCGCCGCCAGCATCACGACCACCGGCACAGCGGCCATGAGCGTGGAGATCATCGGGTTGCCGAACGGGTCGTAAATCTGCTGCCAAACCATGGTGCACCTCTGCTTTTTGTTATTGAGGGCGCAGTTCCATTGCGTGGTGATGGGTTGGGAGCAGTATAGGTGGCATTACGCCGCCGTCTGGCCGATCAGGACGAGGCGATAAACGGTCGTGGGCGGGCACTGAATCAAAGCCGATTTGCCCGGTCGTATTTGCGGCAGCGCGCACCGAGTTCCGGAGGCGAGGGCAGCGCTGGCCGATTCCGTCGTCAAAACCTTGGTTTTAGGGAAGTATTGAATGAAGCGCGCTACAACGATGCTGTTGACCGTGACTGCCGCCGTACTGCTGAGTGGCTGTATTGCGGACTTTGATGATGATCACCGCCATGGCCGGCATTACGACCGCGACCATGGGCGCAATTACGACCATGATCGTCGGGATAACCGTTGGGATGACCGAGATGACCGCCGCGATGGCCGTCGCTATCACCGCGATCGGGATGACGACTGATCGAACAAGAGAGGGCGTTCCCGCAAAGGAACGCCCTCGGTTCTCAAGAAAAATGAGCGCTCGCCTGGACGCGGGATCGCGCAGGCACTGAGGCCTCGATGTCCAGCAAATGGGTGGCGAGAATGTCGCTCAGAAAACGGAACTGATCGTTGATGCCGACCACTTCATTGCTGAAATGGTTAGTGGCGGCGGGCATCAGCAGATCTTCGAAATCTTCGTTGAACACCAACGTCTGCGCCTTGCGGTTTACGACGTGTTGTTCGTAGTAGTTGCTGCCGAACACCGGAAAACTCACGGAGAGTGCGATGGTGTGAATCATGATGTGTACTCCTCGTTGTGGTTCGGATGACGCAATCGTGCCTTCGCCGGCCGGTGGGCGGAAGGCAATCGTCGCGATGGTGAATATCGACGGTATTGATGGTCGGGATTTTCACTGGGTTTGCCGGCCCCATCGCGAGCAGGCTCGCTCCCACATTTGAAATGCATTCCCCTGTGGGAGCGAGCCTGCTCGCGAAGGGGCCAGCCCAGCCACAACCAGACAAACGGCCCCCCACCGGCACCTATACTCAAATCTGTCTCTCCCGTTTCAAGGACATCCCACCGTGAACCTGCGCGCGCTGGTCGTCGCCGCACTGTGTCTGTTGGCCGGCTGTGCCTCTACGGTGCGGGCCCCGGTAACGGCGCCTGCCGTGGTGGTGTCGCCCGCGACCTGGCAGCGGATCGACCGCGAGATCGTCAGCGCTTCGCAACAATCCACCGAGCAGGTCAAGCTGTTCGCCCGTGGTTCGATGGAACATTGGCGCACTCGCGTCTATCAGCAAACTGAAGAAAATTTCATCCCGTGGTTCAGCAGCTACTGGACCCAGGAATGGCTGTCGATGAAGGTCAGTTGGTACACGATCAGTGCCGGCGGTGAGCAGGACGCTTCGGCCAAAAAGCTGGCGGCGTATCTGCTTGATCAATATCAGGAAAAGGTGCTCGCGCCGGTCGCCGTGGAAATCGATCCGGACGCGATCCTCAGTCAGGCCACGGCGTTCTATGCGCAACTGATGGCCCAGCAAATGCCGCTCATCGCCCAGCGTCACGGCGTGCCGGTTGCCCAGCTCAACGGTCGCTTGCAGAGAGTCCCGGCTATCGCCCTCGGCCCGCCAGCGGCGCGGGATGCCTCGTTGTACAAGGTGATCAGCACAGAGCCGTTGAACACGCTGCCGGCCTACGCCGCGTTGATCGACAAGATTCACACCGACGGCGGCGCCAAAGGCATCGCCTCGACCGATGCCGGCATGGCGCCCGTGGCCAAACGCGCGAGCCAACGCATCGAAGCGGAAATGGCCCCGCGCGGCGCGGCCAGTGCGGTGGCCGCAGCGGCGGGCAAACTGGCCGGGGCGATGATTTCCGTGGGGGTGATGGGCATCCGCGCCATTATCCAGGCCAACGACCGCCCCGACAGTGAAGCGCTGATCCGCAGCAGCCTGGGCAACACCTTCGACAAGGCCTGGCTGAAACTGGTGCAAAACCCGACCACCGGCGTGATGGCCGGCACGCTGCACATGGCCGGGCAGGTCGAGCGCAATCTGGGCGGGGGAGAAGAGCCGTCGGTCGGGCAGGGGGTGAATCGTGTCGAATGGCAGCCGCCGCAATCGACTACCCAGCAGATCGAACCCACCGTACAAGGAGAATGAACATGGCTTACATCGATATTTTTGTAGCGCCGGTCCCGACTGCTAATCGTGAACAGTACAAAAAACACGCCGAAATCGCGGCAAAAATCTTTAAGGAGTACGGCGTCCTGAGTGTGGCGGAATGCTGGGGTGATGATGTCCCAGACGGCAAAGTCACCTCATTCCCGATGGCGGTCAAACTCAAGGACGGTGAAACCGTGGCGTCGGGCTGGCTGATCTGGCCGGACAAGGCCACCCGCGATGCGGGCATGGCGAAAATGATGGAGGACCCCCGCATGCAACCGGACGTCAACCCGATGCCGTTCGATGGGCAGCGGATGATCTTCGCCGGGTTCAAATACCTCATTGAACCTTGATTCCCTTGTAGGAGCTGTCGAGTGAAACGAGGCTGCGATCTTTTGATTTTGTTATGAAAGATCAAGATCAAAAGATCGCAGCGTGCCGCAGTTCCTACGGGTAACCGGGGTCACTCGGAGGAGGGGGTGATCCGGCAGCCCTTGCGGTTGCGTATCTGCTCGTCCGTTGGCCGTTCGCGGACGAACGCAAAACGCGGTTCGCCTTCGCTGTAATGCACCAGCCAGCCCCATTCCAGTTCGGCTTCATCCTGCCCGGGGCTCGGTGGTCTGGCCCACCACGGTTCTTTGCTGAGGATCTCGCGCATGGCGTCCTCCGGTTGATGGCAATCCTTGAACTATAGACTTGTGTGGCGAGTCGTCAGAAAGGGACGGGTAGAATCGGCGATCACGAACCTTAAAGGAGTCAGGCCATGACGGATGAAAAGCGGCTGTTCTTTGCCCTCGACTGCCCACCGGCGCAGCGCAAGGCGATTGCTCAGTGGCGCAGCGAGTTGAGCCTGCGAGCCGGCAAGTCAGTGCCTGCGGATAACTTTCATCTGACGTTACTGTTTCTCGGCGCAGTGCCGTTGGCGCAGATTGGCGAGGTCTGCGAGGCCGCCAGCAAGGTACGCATGCCGGGGGAGGCGTTGAAAATTTCGCTGGATCGCGTGCAGGTCTGGCACCGTGCCGGGGTGTTGTCATTGGCGCCCGAGCAGGCACCGCAGGCGTTGCTGCGCCTGGTCTATGCGCTGGAACAGGCCATGCTGCCATTTGGTTTTGAAGAGCCGTCGCACGAGTTTCGCCCGCACCTGACGCTTGCCCGGGACTATCGCGCACCAGAGCCGGAGTCCGCCACGCCGCCTGAGTTCTTGCTGCGTGCCGAGCGTTTTGCCTTGTTCGAATCGCACAAGGGCCGTTACCGGATTGTGCAGGAATGGCCGCTGACCTGAGTGACAAAAAAAGGCGCCCGAGGGCGCCTGAAATTCACCTGAGCCGAGGGAGCCAGGTGAGGCCGTTCATTTGCAGGGTGCAGCGGTGGTAAGGCGCTGCGTGAACGGGAAAGCACTGCACACAACCAGTGTGGGAGCGAGCCTGCTCGCGAAAGCTGTGGGTCAGGCAATGAATGGGTTAAGTGTGCCGACGCCTTCGCGAGCAGGCTCGCTCCCACAGTTGATTTGCGCTTGAATCACTTGCCGAGCTTCACCCGGGTCCAGCCGCGGGTCATGATGCGCTGGGTCGCTATCGGCTGATCGGGCACCGCATACAGCGTCGCCATCACCGCTTGCGACGGGTAAGAACCGGGGTCGTTGCGGATCGCTTCGTCCACCAGCGGCGTGGCCGCCGAGTTGGCGTTGCTGTAGCCGTTGCTGTTGGTGATCTCGGCGATGATGTCCGGACGCATCAGGAAGTCCATGAACAGGTACGCGTTGTCGACGTTCGCCGCATCGCGCGGGATCGCGACCATGTCGTAGAAACTGCCGGCGCCTTCCTTCGGAATGCTGTAGTTGATCTTCACCTTGTTGCCCGATTCCACCGCGCGGGCCTTGGCCTGCAGCACGTCACCGGAATACCCCACCGCCACGCAAATGTTGCCGTTGGCCAGGTCCGAGATGTACTTCGAGGAATGGAAGTACGCCACGGATGGGCGGATTTTCATGAACAGCGCTTCGGCTTCGAGGATGTGCGCCTTGTCCTTGTCGTTCACCGGATAACCCAGGTAGTGCAGGGCGGCCGGGAGCATTTCGGTCGGCGAATCGAGGAAGCTGATACCGCAGGCTTTCAGCTTTTCAGCGTTCTCGGGCTTGAACAACAAGTCCCAGGAGTTGGTCGGGGCGTTGGCGCCGAGCACTTCCTTGACCTTGTCCGGGTTGAAACCGATGCCGATCGAGCCCCACATGTACGGGAACGCGTGAGCGTTGTCCGGATCACTGGCGGCGGCGTTCTTCAGCAGCACCGGGTTGAGATTCTTCCAGTTCGGCAGCTTCGATTTGTCCAGCGGCTGATAGACGCCAGCCTTGATCTGCTTGGCCAGGAAACTGTTGGATGGCACGACGATGTCGTAGCCGGATTTGCCCGCCAGCAAGCGCGCCTCAAGGGTTTCGTTGCTGTCAAAGACGTCATAGGTCACACGGATGCCGGTCTCGTCTTCGAACTTCTTGACGGTGTCCGGCGCGATGTAATCGGACCAGTTGTAAACACGCAGCACCTTGTCGTTGGCTTGGGCGCCCATGACCATTGCGCCCATTAAGGACAGTGTCAGCAGAGTCCTGCCAAGCATTTTCATCGGTACAACTCCATTCTTTTTATTCACATTACGCAAAGCCCCTCACCCTAACCCTCTCCCAGAGGGAGAGGGGACTGACCGAGGGGCTGATTCCAGTTCCTGCAGGGTTATGCGGTGGCGGCGCGTGGCGGTTGCTGCCACGACTCGTTCGCCGTCTGATCCATCGCGTCCTGAATCGCACGTTTGCGGTTGGCTTCTGCCTTGCGGCCGAAGTACCAGACGAGGAAGGTCACCAGCGACACCGCCAGCAAAATCAGGCTGGCCACGGCGTTGATCTCAGGCTTCACGCCCAGACGCACCGCCGAGAACACTTCCATCGGCAGCGTCGTCGAACCCGGGCCGGACACGAAGCTCGCCAACACCAGGTCATCCAGCGACAAGGCGAACGACATCATCCCGCCCGCCGCCAGCGACGGCGCGATCATCGGAATGGTGATCAGGAAAAACACCTTGAACGGCTTCGCCCCGAGATCCATCGCCGCTTCTTCGATCGACAGGTCCAGTTCACGCAGGCGGGCGGAGACTACCACCGCCACATAGGCTGCACAAAACGTGGTGTGGGCGATCCAGATCGTGACGATGCCACGCTCCTGCGGCCATCCGATCAACTGCGCCATCGCCACGAACAGCAGCAACAGCGACAGACCGGTGATCACCTCAGGCATTACCAACGGCGCGGTGACCAGACCACCGAACAGCGTGCGGCCCTTGAAGCGAGTCACGCGAGTCAGCACAAACGCCGCCAGCGTGCCCAAGGCAACAGCGGCAATCGCGGTGTAGCAGGCGATCTCCAGCGAGCGCAGCACCGAGCCCATCAGTTGCGTGTTGTCGAGCAGGCCGACGTACCACTTCACCGACCAGCCGCCCCATACCGTCACCAGTTTCGAGGCGTTGAACGAGTAGATCACCAGGATCAGCATCGGCAGGTAGATAAACGCCAGGCCGAAGATCAGCATGAATTTTGCAAAACCGAAGCGTTTCATCCCCGTGCCTCCATCTCTTTGGCCTGGCTGCGGTTGAACAGCAGAATCGGCACAATCAGGATCAACAGCATCACCACCGCCAGGGCAGACGCCACCGGCCAGTCGCGGTTATTGAAGAACTCTTGCCACAGCACACGACCGATCATCAGCGTCTCCGGGCCACCCAGCAGTTCCGGAATCACAAACTCACCGACCACCGGAATGAACACCAGCATGCAACCGGCAATAATGCCGTTCTTGGCCAGCGGCACGGTGATTTTCCAGAAGTTGTTGAAGTTGCTCGAACCCAGATCCGACGCGGCTTCCAGCAGGCTGCCGTCGTGCTTCACCAGGTTGGCGTACAGCGGCAACACCATGAACGGCAGGTAGGCGTAGACCACGCCGATATACACCGCCGTGTTGGTGTTGAGGATCTCGATCGGGTGATCGGTGAGCCCCGTCCACATCAGAAACCCGTTGAGCAAACCGTTGTTGCTGAGGATGCCCATCCACGCGTAAACGCGGATCAGGATCGCCGTCCAGGTCGGCATCATGATCAACAGCAGCAGGACGTTTTGCGTTTCCTTGCCGGTTTTGGTGATCGCGTAGGCCATCGGGAAACCGATCACCAGGCACATCAACGTGCTGAGTGCTGCGACCTTCAGTGAGCCGAGGTAGGCGGACAGATACAGCTCGTCTTCGCCGAGCATGGTGTAGTTGCCGATGTTCAGCAGCAGCTGGAATTTCTGTTCGGCATAGGTGTAGATCTCCGAGTACGGCGGGATCGACAGCGCGGCTTCCGAGAAACTGATCTTCATCACCAGAAAGAACGGCAGCATGAAGAACAGGAACAGCCAGATGAACGGAATGCCGATCACCAGTTTTCGTCCGCTGGGCACCAGGCGCAGGAATTGCTGATTGAAGGTTCTCATGAGCGCAGTACCACGCCGCTGTCGTCTTCCCACCAGACGTAGACCGTGTCGTCCCAGGTCGGCCGCGCGCCACGGCGTTCGGCGTTGGCCATGAACGACTGGACGATCTTGCCACCAGGCAATTGGACGTAAAACACCGAGTGGCCGCCGAGGTAGGCGATGTCATGCACTTTGCCTTCGGACCAGTTGTAGCGGACCTCCGGTTTGATCGTGCTGACGAGCATTTTTTCCGGACGAATCGCGTAGGTGATCGACTTGTCCTGCACCGAGGTGCTGACGCCGTGGCCGACGTAAATCTTCTGCTGCAAGTCCGGGCTGTGGATGATCGCGTGACCTTCAAGGTCTTCCACCACGGTGCCGTCGAAAGCGTTCACGTTACCGATGAACTCGCAGACCATGCGGCTGACCGGCGCTTCATAGATGTCGACCGGGCTGCCGATCTGCGCGATCCAGCCCAGGTGCATGATCGCGATGCGCTCGGCCATGGTCATGGCTTCTTCCTGGTCGTGGGTCACCATCACGCAGGTTACGCCGACGCGTTCGATGATCTCGACCAGTTCCAGCTGCATTTGCGAACGCAGCTTTTTATCCAGCGCCCCCATCGGCTCATCGAGCAACAGCAACTTCGGACGCTTGGCCAAAGAGCGGGCGAGGGCGACGCGCTGGCGCTGACCGCCGGACAACTGATGCGGTTTGCGTTTGGCGTATTGGGTCATGTGCACCAGACGCAGCATTTCTTCGACGCGGGCGTCGATTTCGCTGGCCGGCAAACGGTCCTGCTTGAGGCCAAAGGCGATGTTCTGCGCGACGGTCATGTGTGGGAACAGCGCGTAGGACTGGAACATCATGTTGATCGGCCGCTCATAGGGCGGCATGTCGGTGATGTCCACGCCGTCGAGCAGAATTCGCCCTTCAGTCGGGCGCTCGAAACCGGCGAGCATGCGCAGCAGGGTCGATTTGCCCGAACCGGAGCCGCCGAGCAGGGCAAAGATTTCACCCTGATGGATCTCCAGGGACACATCGTCCACGGCCGTGGTTTCGTCGAACTTCTTGGTCACGCGATCGACTTTCACCAGAACCTTTTTCGGTTGCTGATGACCTTCAAGAGCCTTCCTGTAAGTGCTGGAGGCGTTTGCCATGTGAAACTCCCAACAGATTTCAGTCGCCGGGCCAATGTGGCCTGGCTTAAGTGGATTGCAAGCCCAGGGCAACAATCCCCGTCACCACACGGCAGCGGATTGCCCATTACTTGTTCGGCGCCGCCATCCTGGCTGCCTGGGTCGTACTTGTTGTTATTACGGTTTGTTGTTTTCACGGATGACGGATGCGCACACGCACAGCCGCCGACCCCGTGGGGGCAGTCAACAGTTATTGAATCCTGGGTTGTGTCAGCGCTTGTTGCGTCGCGCGGCCCGTTGCCGACAAGCCTCACCGAATGCCTGGAAAATCTTCAGGTAGTTCGGGTTGTCCAGCACCTGCCATTCCGGGTGCCATTGCACACCGAGGGCGAAGGTCGGGCTGTGCTCCACCGAGATCGCCTCGATCAGACCATCCGGCGCCACCGCTTCGGCGCGCAGGCCGGGAGCGAGGCGGTCGATGCCCTGACTGTGAATCGAGTTCACCTGGAACTCGCCCGGCAACTCCAGCGCTTCGAACACGCCGCCGCCAAGCACCGTGACGGCGTGAGCCGGTGCGTATTGCACAGCCACGTCCGGGCTGTCGGCTTCGCGGTGATCGAGCATGCCCGGCAGCTCATGCACCTTCTGATGCAGGCTGCCGCCGAAGGCCACGTTCATTTCCTGGAAGCCACGGCAAATGCCCAGCACCGGAACGCCCGCCGCAATGGCTGCACGCAATAAAGGAAGGGTGGTGGCATCCCGCGCCGGATCGTGATCCGTACCGGGAGCGCTGGCCGGGCCTTGATAGTGGAAAGGTTCCACATTCGAAGGAGAGCCGGTCAACATCAGACCGTCGAGTTGACCGAGCAGGTCTTCGATTTCAGTCAGGTTGCCAAGGGAAGGAATGACCACCGGCAACCCCAGCGCCGCAACGCTGACAGCGCGAACGTACTTGTCGCCGCTGATGTGATAGGGGTGCAGGCCAATCTGTTTGACGCACGCTGTAACGCCGATCAATGGCTTGAATGCCATTTTTATTCACCTCGAAGTTTGACACTTGAACGAGCTTTTCCGGAGCTTAGCCTCGTTGATTTTAATTAACAACCGCCATGTAAAAAATTCTAAACGCCGCTCATCAAATCGTCAGGGTTTCTGGGCGTCTGGCGCCTGTATTGGCACGCAAGTGTTAAAAAAAGCCCTAAAAATAAAGGCTGAGCGGCAAGCTGTTCGCTATTGACTTCACTTTGCCGTTCGGGTTGACTGGCTCGGCGAAACAGCAGTGAACATAATAATTAACAGCTAAATAGGTGCATCATGTCGGTCCCTCTGCGTACCGTTCAACTCAACGAAGCAAACGCATTCCTTAAGAAATATCCTGAGGTTTTGTACGTCGACCTTCTGATTGCGGATATGAACGGTGTGGTGCGCGGCAAGCGCATCGAACGCACCAGTCTTCATAAGGTTTACGAGAAAGGCATCAACCTGCCGGCCTCGCTCTTCGCCCTCGACATCAATGGCTCCACAGTGGAAAGCACCGGCCTGGGTCTGGACATCGGCGACGCCGACCGCATCTGCTACCCGATCCCCGGCACCCTGAGCATCGAGCCGTGGCAGAAGCGCCCAACCGCGCAATTGCTGATGACCATGCACGAACTTGAAGGCCAGCCGTTCTTTGCTGACCCGCGTGAAGTGTTGGCCAACGTCGTGCGCAAGTTCGATGAGATGGGCCTGACCATCTGCGCCGCGTTCGAACTGGAGTTCTACCTGATCGACCAGGACAACGTGAACGGCCGTCCGCAGTCGCCGCGTTCGCCGGTTTCGGGCAAGCGCCCGGTGTCGACTCAGGTCTACCTGATCGACGACCTCGACGAGTACGTCGACTGCCTGCAAGACATCCTCGAAGGCGCGAAAGAGCAGGGCATCCCCGCTGACGCCATCGTCAAGGAAAGCGCCCCGGCGCAGTTCGAAGTCAACCTGCATCACGTCTCCGATCCGATCAAGGCGTGCGACTACGCCGTCCTGCTCAAGCGTCTGGTGAAAAACATCGCCTACGACCACGAAATGGACACCACCTTCATGGCCAAGCCTTACCCGGGCCAGGCAGGTAATGGTTTGCACGTGCATATTTCGATTCTGGACAAAGAAGGCAAGAACATCTTTGCCAGCGAGGATCCCGAGCAGAACGCCGCATTGCGTCACGCAATCGGCGGTGTGCTGGAGACCCTGCCCGCTCAAATGGCGTTCCTGTGCCCGAACGTCAACTCGTACCGCCGTTTCGGTGCACAGTTCTACGTGCCGAACTCGCCGTGCTGGGGCCTGGACAACCGCACCGTGGCGATTCGCGTACCGACCGGCTCGTCCGATGCCGTGCGTATCGAGCATCGTGTAGCCGGCGCCGACGCCAACCCGTACCTGCTGATGGCTTCGGTACTGGCCGGCGTGCACCACGGCCTGACCAACAAGATCGAGCCGGGCGCGCCTGTCGAAGGCAACAGCTACGAGCAGAACGAGCAAAGCCTGCCGAACAACTTGCGCGATGCCCTGCGTGAGCTGGACGACAGCGAGGTGATGGCCAAGTACATCGATCCGAAATACATCGATATCTTCGTCGCCTGTAAAGAGAGCGAGCTGGAGGAGTTCGAACACTCCATCTCCGACCTCGAGTACAACTGGTACCTGCATACCGTTTAAGCGGATTGCAGCTTCAGAAAAAACGCCGTTGGCTGATTCAGCCCACGGCGTTTTTTTATGGCCTCTGTGGCGAGGGGATTTATCCCCGATCGGCTGCACAGCAGCCGTAAACCCTGAGAACCAGTTATTCCTGATACACCAAGCTGAATGGCTTTGGGGCCGCTTCGCAGCCCATCGGGGATAAATCCCCTCGCCACAGGTCGGCAGACAACACCGAACCCGCCTCGTACAATGCCCGCTGCCCCGCAGGAGACTTCCATGACGCGACCCGCCCCCCTTCGCAAACCCCGCGCCCGCAGTCAGGCACGGATCGATTCGATACTCGACGCCGCGCGTATCTTGCTGGCAACCGAGGGCGTGGCCAGTCTGTCGATCTACAGCGTGGCCGAGCGCGCACAGATTCCGCCCTCCTCGGTTTACCACTTCTTCGCCAGCGTCCCGGCGCTGCTCGAAGCACTGACGGCGGATGTGCACGCGGCATTCCGTGCCTGCCTGCAAGCGCCGATCGACCATGAGGCCCTGCGCGACTGGCGCGACCTGTCACGACTGGTTGAACAGCGGATGTTGGAGATCTACGACGAAGACGCTGCCGCCCGCCAATTGATCCTCGCCCAGCATGGACTGACGGAAGTCACTCAGGCTGACCGTCAGCACGACATCGAGTTGGGCGACCTGATGCACAAGCTGTTCGACCATCACTTCGAACTGCCGAGGCTGCCGGATGATGTCGATGTGTTTGCTCTCGCCATGGAGCTGGGCGACCGCGTCTATGCGCGCTCAGTGCAGCAGCACGGGCAGATTACGCCGCGCATGGCTGAAGAAGGGATGCGGGTGTTTGATGCTTATATCGGGCTGTATCTGCCGACGTATCTGCCCAAAAGATCTCTGTAGGTTACTGAGGCAATCGTTCCCACGCGGAGCGTGGGAACGATCAGGGCTCATACCCTCCGGGGTTGTTTTTATCCACAGCCTTACAACTTGGCGATGGAAACCTCAGTGGATTTCACAAAGGCAATCACTTCGCTGCCGACCACCAGTTCCAGCTCCTTGACCGAGCGAGTGGTGATCACCGAAGTGACGATGCCGGAAGCGGTCTGCACGTCGATTTCCGACAGCACGTCACCGAGAACGATTTCCTTGATCGAGCCTTTGAACTGGTTGCGGACGTTGATGGCTTTGATAGTCATGGCAATGATTCCTGTCGTTTGCTTGAGTTATTGAGCCCAACGCAGTTGCGTAGGCAGTGGTGAAACAGGTTCCGGCGCCGGCGGTTCGCCGGGCAGGGAGAGAACGCGGTTGAGCACTTCGGTTTCCAGCGCGGCCAACCGGTGCGAACCTCGCACCCTCGGCCGTGGCAGTTCCACAGGCAGATCGAGACCGACTTCGCCGTCCTCGATCAGAATCACTCGATCGGCAATCGCCACCGCTTCGCTGACATCGTGGGTCACCAGCAACACGGTGAAACCATGCTGCTGCCAGAGGCGTTCGATCAGTTGCTGCATCTCGATCCGGGTCAGCGCATCCAGCGCGCCGAGCGGTTCGTCGAGCAACAGCAGACGCGGTTGATGGATCAGCGCTCGCGCCAGAGCGACACGTTGTTTCTGGCCACCCGACAAAGCTGCCGGCCATTCGTTGGCGCGATCCGCCAGCCCCACTGCTTCCAGCGCGTCCAGTGCTTGCGGGCGCCAGTTGCCCCTGAGGCCGAGACCAACGTTGTCGATGATCTTTTTCCACGGCAGCAGCCGTGCTTCCTGAAACATCAGCCGGGTGTCTTCCCGCGCATCGCTGAGCGGCGCTGCACCTGCGAGCAAGTCGCCGCCAGTGGGCTGATCCAAGCCGGCAAGCAAGCGCAGCAAGGTGCTTTTGCCGCAACCACTGCGCCCGACCACAGCGACGAACTGCCCCGCCGGAATGTGCAGATCGATGTCACGCAAAACCTGGCGCGTACCGAAGGTCTTTTGCAGATTGCGCACCGCCAGCGGAATCCCGCGCAGCAGGCGTGGAGGTTGTTGAGCAGTCATGCTGCACCTCCCTTGGCAACCTGATAGGCCGGATGCCAGCGCAGCCACACACGCTCAAGTCCGCGGGCTGCGAGGTCGGCGAGTTTGCCGAGCACCGCGTAAAGCAGGATCGCCAGCACCACCACGTCGGTCTGCAAAAACTCCCGGGCGTTCATCGCCAGATAGCCGATGCCGGAGCTGGCCGAGATGGTTTCAGCGACGATCAGCGTCAGCCACATGAAGCCCAGCGCGAAGCGCACGCCGACCAGAATCGAAGGCAGCGCGCCCGGCAGAATCACCTGCCAGAACAGGCTGAAACCGGAGAGGCCATAACTGCGCGCCATCTCCACCAGCGCCGGATCGACGTTGCGGATGCCGTGATACGTATTGAGGTAAATCGGGAACAACGTACCCAACGCCACCAGAAAAATCTTCGCCGACTCGTCGATGCCGAACCACAGGATTACCAGCGGAATCAGCGCCAGATGCGGCACATTGCGGATCATCTGCACCGAGCTGTCGAGCAAGCGTTCGCCCCACTTCGACAGGCCGGTGATAAAACCCAGTGCCAGACCGATGCCTCCACCAATGATAAAACCCAGTGCTGCGCGCCAGCCGCTGATCGCCAGGTGCGTCCAGATCTCGCCGCTGCGCACCAGACTCACGCCGGCCTCGATCACTGCCACCGGCGCCGGCAGGATCCGCGTCGACAACCATCCCGCCGACACCGACAACTGCCACACCGCCAGCAGCAACACCGGCAACGCCCACGGCGCGAGGCTGTGGATAATTTTCTTCATGGCGCGCCTCAGCTCTGCGACGCGGCTTTGGGAAGAATGTCGTTGGCCACCATCTCGCCAAACGGGCTGACATAACCGGTGCTTTTCGGCAGTTCCGGGCGCTCGATGTCGAGGTGTGGGAACAACAGTTCGGCGACGCGATACGACTCTTCGAGGTGTGGATAACCGGAGAAGATGAAGGTGTCGATGCCCAGATCGGCGTATTCCTTCACGCGAGCGGCCACAGTCGGGCCATCGCCGACCAGCGCCGTACCGGCACCGCCGCGCACCAGACCGACACCGGCCCACAGGTTCGGGCTTACTTCCAGATTGTCGCGACTGCCGCCATGCAAGGCCGCCATGCGTTGCTGGCCGACCGAATCGAAACGCGCCAGCGAGGCTTGAGCACGAGCGATGGTTTCGTCGTCCAGGTGCGAGATCAGCCGATCCGCCGCTTGCCACGCCTCGGCATTGGTTTCGCGGACGATCACATGCAGTCGGATGCCGAAGCGCACGGTGCGGCCGAGCTTGGCGGCTTTGGCGCGCACCTGCTCGATCTTCTCGGCCACTGCGGCTGGCGGTTCGCCCCAGGTCAGGACCATTTCAACTTGCTCGGCAGCCAAGTCCTGCGCCGCCTCCGACGAACCGCCGAAGTACAGCGGCGGACGCGGTTGCTGGATCGGCGGATAGAGCAATTTGGCGCCTTTCACGCTGATGTGCTGACCGTCGTAATCCACGGTTTCGCCTTCCAGCACACGACGCCAGATGCGGGTGAATTCCACCGAGGCCTGATAGCGTTCTTCGTGGCTGAGGAATAAACCATCACCGGCCAGTTCTTCCGGATCGCCACCGGTCACCAGGTTGAACAACGCACGACCACCGGACAGGCGATCCAGGGTTGCAGCCTGACGCGCCGCGACTGTCGGGGAAATGATCCCGGGGCGCAGCGCGACAAGGAATTTCAAACGCTGGGTCACCGG
This sequence comes from Pseudomonas sp. NPDC087639, assembly GCF_044743385.1. Classification (NCBI taxonomy): domain Bacteria; kingdom Pseudomonadati; phylum Pseudomonadota; class Gammaproteobacteria; order Pseudomonadales; family Pseudomonadaceae; genus Pseudomonas; species Pseudomonas sp. NPDC087639. Next base: position 47,723 of record NZ_JBIUWI010000002.1, read on the forward strand.
GATCAGCGACGCGGCCACCAGCCACGAGTCTTCGCAGGAGCGGCCAGTGGGAATCAGCACACCGCCAAAGCCCAGACGATCCGCCGCTTGCGCGACCTGTTGCAGATAGCCATGGTCGACGGCGCGCGCACCTTCGGCGGTGCCAAGGTAATGGCCGTCGCCGTGGGTAGGCAGGAACCAAAAGATATTGAGGCTCATGGAGTGGTCTCCTTGGGGATTCGAATTACGGGGCTTGGGTGACTGAGCTTTGGGCCACAGCGGCCGGTGGTGTCCAGATCACATCCTTGATGCTCAACGGCTTGGGAATCAGCTTGAGCTGGAAGAAGGTGTCAGCGATTTTCTGTTGCGCGGTGACCACTTCCGGGGTCAGGAACAGCGCGCCGTAGCCTTGGCGTTTCACCGAGGTCAGGGTGATGTCCGCCGGCAGACCGAGCAGAGGCGCAACCTGCTGGGTCACGTCTTCAGGATTGGCTTTGGACCACTCGCCGACAGCGCGCACTTCTTCAACGAGGGCTTTGATCACCTCGGGATTTTTCTGCGCGTAAGGTTTGGTCGCCAGATAGAACTGGTGGTTGTCGACGATGCCTTTGCCGTCACGCAGGGTGTGCGCTTGCAGTTGTTTCTCGGCGGCCGCCTGGTACGGATCCCAGATGACCCAGGCGTCGACGCTGCCCCGTTCGAACGCGGCGCGGGCATCGGCCGGCGGCAGGAATACGGTTTGAATGTCGGTGTATTTGAGGCCGGCGTCTTCCAGCGCACGCACCAGCAGGTAGTGGACGTTGGAGCCTTTGTTCAGCACGACTTTCTTGCCCTTCAGATCCGCGACGGATTTGATCGGCGAGTCTTTCGGCACAAGGATCGCTTCGCTGTTAGGCGCTGGCGGCTCGTAGGCGACGTAGAGCAAATCGGCGCCGGCAGCCTGGGCGAATACGGGTGGGGTTTCGCCCGTCACGCCGAAGTCGATCGAGCCGACGTTCAGGCCTTCGAGCAGTTGTGGGCCACCGGGAAATTCAGTCCATTGCACGTCCACGCCTTGGGCGGCCAGACGTTTTTCCAACGTCCCTTTGGCCTTGAGCAGCACCAGCGTGCCGTACTTTTGATAACCGATCCGCAAAGTCTCGGCTTGAGCTTGAGTGATGGCGCCGAAAGACACAGCCGCAGCAAACAGAGCGACCAGACCACGACGCAAAAATACAGTGCGCATAGCGCTCTCCTTTTTTGCTGTTGGGTTTTGGCTGCACCTGCTGGGCCGTTGGCGGCTGAGTAAGGTGAGTACTTCAAATTCCGGTGTAACTGAAAAGCAGGCTCAAATGCTCCAGCGAGCACTCAACAAACGTTCGTTCAACAGGCCCGGCTCCAGCGGTTTAGGCCGGCGGGCCATGGCGCTGACAAACTGCTCCAGCGCTTCATGCAGACGCTGCTCCAGCGCCGGTGCCAGTTGTGCCGCAGCACTGCCTTCGCCATACGCGATCTGGCTGTCCTCGGCAAAAATCCCTTGCAGCATTTCCTGCGCTTTCAATGCCGACAGCACAGGCTTGAGGGCGTAATCGACCACCAGCATGTGGGCGATGCTGCCACCGGTGGCCATCGGCAAAACAATCTTGTGGCTCAAGGCACGCTCGGGCAGCAGGTCCAGCAGAGTCTTCAGGGCGCCGGAGAACGAAGCCTTGTAAACCGGCGTGGCGATCAGCAGGCCATCGGCGCTTTCAATCTGAGCGAGCAGGTCGAGCACCTTGGGGCTGTCGAAACGGGCGTGGAGCAAATCCTCGGCCGGGAAGTCCCGCACCTGATAACTCACCACTTCCACCCCTTGCTCCTGCAACCAGCGTTGCGAGCGCTCCAGCAACACCCCGGATCGGGAGCGTTGGCTAGGACTGCCACCGAGTGAGACAACCAGCATTCAGACGATTCCTTGAGCGTTACAGGCGATTCGCGGGTTGCGATCTCGCTTCGATGGGAGTGACCTTACCAGCTGATTTATATATCCATAAATCATATTTATTCATTTAGTTATGCGTTTTAGAGATATACGTTCTACCTTTTTTCGGGCGAAAAAAAGGCCGTCGAAACGGCCCGAAATCCCCTGCTTTGTGGCTACACGCTGATCATTCCCACGTCGAGGCGTCGAACCGTCTGCGTGGGGATGAATCCATGGACGCTCCGCGTTCACTGTGACGCGGAGCGTCAAGGGCGGCATTCCCACGCTGAGCATGGGAACGATCGCCTCAAAAGGTTATTTGTTCGGCTGCGGCGTCAGGCGCAGATACGGCTTCACCGCGCGATACCCCTTTGGAAAGCGTTTCTTGATCTCTTCCTCATCCTTGAGCGACGGCACGATCACCACCTCCTCACCGTCCTGCCAGTTGGCCGGCGTGGCCACTTTGTAGTTGTCGGTGAGTTGCAGCGAATCGATCACCCGCAGGATCTCGTGGAAGTTGCGCCCGGTGCTCGCCGGGTAGGTGATGGTCAGGCGAATCTTCTTGTTGGGATCGATCACGAACAGCGAACGCACGGTGAGGGTGTCGTTGGCATTCGGGTGGATCAGGTCGTAAAGATCGGAAACCTTGCGATCGGCATCGGCCAGGATAGGGAAGTTGACGATCGTGTTCTGGGTTTCATTGATGTCTTCGATCCACTTGTGGTGCGAGTCCACCGGGTCGACCGACAGCGCGATGGCTTTGACGCCGCGCTTGCTGAACTCATCCTTGAGCTTGGCGGTAAAACCCAGCTCGGTGGTGCAGACCGGGGTGAAGTCCGCCGGGTGGGAGAACAGCACGCCCCAGCTATCGCCCAGCCATTCGTGGAAGCGAATCTTGCCGGCGCTGGAGTCTTGTTCGAAATCGGGGGCGATGTCGCCGAGTCTGAGGCTCATGGTGCTGCTCCTGATGAGTTGTTGGAGACCTCAACTGTAGCTTGGCTTTTGATCTTCTGAAAAAGAATAAATAAATAGATATCTAGATCTTTAAAGAATATTAAAGATCTGTTCACTGGACGCCCGGCCGCATCCCGACGAACATCGATCGCAAGGTTCGAGAAGGCCTTGAGTTGCTGTAAAGAGGGAAATTCGGGGAGGGCTTACGGGGGTGGGCCTGACTCGAAAACGCAAAAGCCCCGTCCGGCGCGATGCCGGACGGGGCTTTTTTACTCCAGGTACTTGAGCGCGCTATTACAGCAGCGGGATCGAGTAGCTGACGATCAGGCGGTTTTCGTCCTGGTCGCGCTGACCCGGGATGTCGTTGCGCCACATGGCGTTTTTCCACATCACGCCAACGTTTTTCAGCGGGCCTTCTGGTACGACGTAACCGATGGTCAGGTCGCGTTCCCACTCGGAACGGCCATTGCCGTTTTCAAGGCCGTTTCTACCCACAGTGTCGATGTTGTCGCCACGCAGGTAAACCATACCGGCAGTCAAGCCCGGCACGCCGACTTTAGCGAAGTCATACGAGTAGCGTGCTTGCCAGGTGCGCTCGCCGGCACGGCCGAACTTCTGGATTTGCATGTCGGTGATGGTGTAGTTCGACGAACCGTCGCCTTGGTTCAGCCAAGGGAAGTCGCTGCTACCGTTGGAAACCTGATAGCCGCCACCGAAGGTGTGACCGGCAACGGTATACAGGAACAGGCCGCTGTACAGATTGTTGTCGACCTTACCTTTACCGCTTGGCTGACCGGTGTAGTTGCCATTGCTGTAGTAAGCCGGAGTGTTGGAGTTGGCACCATCATCCGAGCTGTTGAAGTAACGGAAGTCAGATTTCAACACGCCCGGGCCAATTGCCCAGTTGTGGACAAGCCCAAGGAAGTGCTGCTTGTAGAAATCTTCCAGGTTGCCGTAGTAGTACTGAGCAGTCAGGTCCTTGGTGATTTTGTAGTCACCACCGCCGTAGATGAACTTGTTGCTGTTGGTAATACGTGCGGTTGCACCACCAATGGACATGTTCTCGTTGTTGCTGGAGTTACGTCCTTTCACGGCTTCGATCTGACCGCCAACCAGAGTCAGGTCCTTGATTTCGCCAGAGGTAATCTGTCCACCCTGCCAGGTTTGCGGCAACAGACGACCGTCGTTGGTCACGATCACTGGCAGTTTTGGCTGCAGGGTGCCCAACTTCAGTTCGGTCTGAGAGACCTTGGCTTTGGCAGTCAGACCCAGACTGGAGAAGCTGTCGACAGCGTCACCATTGCGTTCGCTTGGGAAAACGGTACCGCCGTAGTTACCAATACCGTTGGTGCCACCACCCGAATCCAGACGCACACCCAGCAGGCCGATGGCGTCGATACCGAAACCTACAGTGCCTTGGGTGTAACCAGAGATGAAGCGCAAATCGAAGCCTTGGCCCCATTCTTCGTTCTTCTTCTGAGCGCCAGCGGCTTTTGTGCCGGAGTCACGGTTATCGTTGTTGATGTAGAAGTTACGCAGCCCCAAAGTTGCCTTGCTGTCTTCGATGAAACCGGCGGCGCCTGCCTGCTGCGCCAAAACCCCTACGGCCACAGCCAGGGCCAAGGTGGACTTGTTCATGTAAAGCTCCTCTCGTTTCTAATTCTTGTGTTCCTGGCCCGGGATCTGATGCCCCTGGGTCCTAAGATGCGCGATTAGCGCCAGACCGTGACTGACAAGTCAATCGTAACTTTGTGTGTCTACGACCAAGGTCTAATCGCAGTGATTTGGTCCGTGCAGGGTAAAGACTTCCTGATAAACCCAAAAAGAATTTATTCATTCTTTTTCATATCATTTCGGAATATAGCCAGTAAGTGGCCATCAATGCCGGGATACAGCGTATCGGCGACTAAGCTCATTCCTAAATGGTATTTGTTAGCCTTTTTTTAGATCGATTAGCTTTGGCGCAACCCAAAAACGTCAAACCCTATCGAAAAGGCGACGCCATGATGGCCAAACGCGCACTATCTAGTCAATTTGTTACAGTTTGTGTGTCAGCACTGATTTCTTTTTCCGCTCACGCCGCCAACCTTACTGTGGGTTACCAGACCGGGATCGACCCGAGCAAAGTCCCTCAGGCCGACGGCGTCTACGAGAAAACCATTGGCGAGAAGATCGACTGGCGTCGCTTCAACAGTGGCCCGGAAGTTGTGACAGCCATTGCTTCCGGTGATGTGCAGATCGGCAACCTCGGTTCCAGCCCCCTCGCTGCAGCCGCTTCGCGCAACTTGCCGATTGTTGCCTTCATCGTGTCGGCACAGATCAACGCCGCCGAAGCCTTGGTGGTGCGCAACGGCAGCGGCATCAACAACCCGCAGGATCTGGTGGGCAAAACCATCGCCACGCCCTTCGTGTCCACCTCTCACTACAGCCTGCTCGGCGCACTCAAGCACTGGGGCCTGGACACCTCGAAAGTCAAAGTGGTGAACCTGCAACCGGCGGAAATCGCGGCGGCCTGGAAACGCGGGGATATCGATGGCGCATTCGTCTGGTCGCCGGCACTGGGTGAAATCCGCAAGACCGGCAAGACCCTGACCGATGCCGCACAGGTCGGCCAGTGGGGTGCTCCAACCTTCGAAGTCTGGGTCGCGCGAAAGGACTTCGCCGAGAAGCATCCTGAGGTCGTGGCCAAATTTGCCAAGGTCACACTGGACTCGTTCGCTGACTATGCGGCGCATAAAGACAGCTGGACGGCTGACTCCGAGCCTGTACAAAAAATCGCCAAACTGACCGGTGCCAACGCGGTTGATGTTCCTGAGTTACTGGCCGGTTCTGCATTTCCTGATGCCAAGGCACAGAAAACTACTGCGCTGCTGGACGGCGGCACGGCCAAGGCGATCGGGGAGACGGCGAAGTTTTTGAAGGAACAGGGCAAGGTTGAGACGGTGCTGACGGATTACTCGCCGTATGTCAGCGCGAAGTTCGTCACCGAATAAACACTTTGTTTTTGATTGATCGTTCCCACGTCGAGGCGTCGAACCGTCCGCGTGGGAATGCAGCCGGGGACGCTCCGCGTCCCATTAAAAGCCGAACGCAGAGCGTCCGTTGAGGCGTTCCCACGCAGAGCGTGGGAACGATCATATTGTGGTGTTGGGTCAGAGGGTTTTTTCGAAGATCTTCGAATTACGCTGATAGTTGTACAGCGACGCCCGCGCCGCAGGCAGACGTTCAACGCTGCTCGGTTCGAACCCGCGCTCACGGAACCAGTGCGCGGTGCGGGTGGTAAGGACGAACAGCGTCTTCAAGCCCTGAGCCCGGGCACGGGTTTCGATGCGTTCCAGCAGTTCATCACCACGACCGCCATGACGGTATTCGGGGTTCACCGCCAGACAGGCCAGCTCACCGGCATCCGAATCGGCAATCTGATAGAGCGCCGCACAGGCGATGATCATGCCTTCACGCTCGACCACGCTGAACTGCTCGATCTCGCGCTCCAGCACTTCGCGCGAACGACGCACCAGAATCCCCTGCTCTTCCAGCGGACTGATCAGGTCGAGCAAGCCACCGACGTCTTCAATCGCCGCCTCACGCACCAGTTCGAATTGCTCCTGGGCAACCAGCGTACCGCCACCATCACGGGTGAACAGTTCGGTCAGCAGCGCGCCGTCCTCGGCATAGCTGACGATGTGGCTGCGCGCCACGCCGCCACGGCAAGCTTCGGCGGCGGCATCCAGCAGTTCCGCCTGATAGTTGCTGCTGCCCAGACGCTGCAAATGCGCCGGCACTTGTTGCGGACGCAGTTCGCGCACCAGCCTGCCGTTCTCGTCGATCAGACCGAGGTCAGCACCAAACAGCAGCAGCTTGTCGGCACCCAGATCGATGGCGGCGCGGGTGGCGACGTCTTCGCAGGCGAGGTTGAAAATCTCACCGGTCGGCGAGTAGCCCAGTGGCGACAGCAGCACGATGGAGCGCTCGTCGAGCAGACGATTGATGCCCTTGCGATCGACCCGACGTACTTCGCCGGTGTGGTGATAGTCGACGCCTTCAAGTACGCCGATCGGGCGCGCGGTGACAAGGTTGCCGCTGGCCACGCGCAGGCGCGAGCCCTGCATTGGCGATGAGGCCATGTCCATCGACAGCCGTGCTTCGATGGCGATGCGCAACTGGCCAACCGCGTCGATCACACACTCAAGGGTCGCGGCATCGGTGATGCGCATGCCGTGGTGGTAATGCGGGGTCAGGCCACGCGCGGCGAGGCGGGTTTCGATCTGTGGGCGCGATCCGTGGACCAGCACCAGACGCACGCCGAGACTGTGCAGCAGCACGATGTCGTGAACGATGTTACCGAAGTTCGGATGCTCCACCCCATCGCCGGGCAGCATGACGACAAAGGTGCAGTCGCGATGGGCATTAATATAAGGAGACGCGTGACGAAGCCAATTGACGTATTCGGGCATGAACCTGGGCCTGTAATAAAGAGCAGCCGGGAAAAAGGGCGAAACGGAAAACGCACAGCGGGCTGATGGTTATCGTCGGAACAGGCTTGGCGACACGCGCGCTCTCCTCATGAATACGGGTTGGGTAACCGCTAATTTAACGGCTTGCCCCTGTAGGAGCTGCCGCAGGCTGCGATCTTTTGATCTTCAAAACAAAACCAAAAGATCGCAGCCTTCGGCAGCTCCTACAAGGAATGCGTTCAATTCTTCAGGCAGTAATGTTCAATCAGCTGTCGCAATAGATGCACGGTAGGCTGTAAACGTGACATTTCAAGGTACTCGCCGGGCTGATGCGCACAGGCGATGTCGCCGGGGCCGAGCACGATGGTTTCGCAGCCAAGGCGCTGAAGATAAGGCGCTTCGGTGCCGAACGCTACCGCTTCAGCCTTGTGGCCTGTGAGTTTTTCCGCTATCCGCACCAGTTCAACGTCTTCAGCCTGCTCGAACGGCGGCACTTCCGGGAACAGTGGCTTGTAGTCGATCTTCACCTGATGCCGCTCGGCAACCGGTTTGAGCTTGCGCAGAATCTCGGCACGCAGGACTTTCGGGTCCATGCCCGGCAGCGGTCGCAAGTCAAACTCCAGCGAACACTGGCCGCAGATGCGGTTGGGGTTATCGCCGCCATGGATGCAGCCGAAGTTCATCGTCGGTTGCGGCACGCTGAATTGCGGATTGTTGAATTCGCGCTGCCACAGCAGGCGCAGACCACGCAGTTCACCGATGGCATCGTGCATGGCTTCGAGGGCGCTATGGCCCAGGCGCGGATCCGACGAGTGGCCGCTCTGCCCGAGAATGTCGATGCGCTCCATCATGATGCCTTTGTGCATGCGGATCGGTTTGAGCCCGGTCGGCTCGCCGATCACTGCAGCACGGCCTAGCGGACGTCCGGCCTCGGCCAGCGCACGGGCGCCGGACATCGAGCTTTCTTCATCGCAGGTCGCGAGGATCAGCAGCGGTTGCTTGAACGGCTGATCGAGCAGCGGTTGCACGGCCTCGATGATCAGGGCGAAAAAGCCTTTCATGTCGCAACTGCCGAGGCCGACCCAACGGCCATCGACTTCGGTGAGTTTCAACGGATCGGTCTGCCACAACACGTCGTCGTACGGCACCGTGTCGCTATGCCCGGCCAGCACCAGCCCACCGGGGCCGCTGCCGAAACTGGCGAGCAGGTTGAATTTTCCGGGGCTGACCTGCTGGATATCGCAACTGAAGCCCAGATCACCCAACCATCCGGCGAGCAAATCGATCACGGGCCGGTTGGACTGATCCAGGCTCGGTTGCGTGCAGCTGACCGACGGCGCAGCAATCAGCGCGGCGAACTGGTCTTTCATGGACGGCAAAGGCATCGCTGACTCCAACTCCCGAATTGAGGTCCATCATAGAACCATCCGGCGCCAGGAATAAACCGCCGCAGGGCGTAGGACGAATCAGTCCTGTACACTGCACGGCCTTGGCAGCCACACATTCCCCCGGCTGCGCTCCCGATCCTGGATTTTCCGGCCATGCAGAAAGAAACCGAAATCAAACTCCGCGTCAGCCGCGAAACCCTCGCTGCCCTGCGCGAGCACCCGTTACTGAAAAAACGCAACAAAAATGGCTGGGAACGCCGTGAGTTGATGAACCAGTACTTCGACACTCCAGAGCGTGACCTGGCCCAGGCCAAAGTCGCCCTGCGCCTGCGCAAGGATGGCGATGAGGTGATTCAGACCCTCAAAACTCGCGGCCAAAGCGTCGCCGGTCTGTCCGAGCGTAACGAGTACGACTGGAAATTGCCCAAAGCCAAACTCGACGTGAAGAAACTCGACGGCGAATGCTGGCCCGAGTCGCTGGCCGAGCTCGACAAGAAAACCCTGAAGCCGATCTTCACCACCGATTTCGTCCGCGAGCGCGCCGAAATCGCCTGGGGCCGCGGCAAGGCCAAAGTGGTCATCGAAGCCGCTCTGGATCTGGGCCACGTCGTGGTCGGCAAACAGAAAGAAGAAATCTGCGAGCTGGAACTGGAATTGCGCGAAGGCGAGCCTGCCGCGCTGCTGGAACTGGCTGCCGAACTGGCTGAAACCCTGGCCCTGATGCCGTGCGACATCAGCAAGGCCGAGCGCGGCTATCGTCTTTACGACGCCAACAGCTACTCGCTGAGCCTGCCGGCGCCACAACTGACGACCGAAACCCAGCTGGACGATGCATTCGCCGCCCTATGCTGGCATTTGCTCGGTAGCAGCCAGCGTCTGGCTGAGCAATACCGTTTCAACGGTCACTGGCGTCTGCTGCTGGACTGGGTCGAGAACCTCGCCGAAATGCGCGCCCTGCTCAGCAGCCTCGGCCAGGCCGCACCGCGTCCGTCGACCCACGACCTGCGTGTGGCCCTCGATGCACTGCTGGAAGACTGGCGCCCGCTGGTTCAGGCCGGTATCGAAGATGAAGACGTGCGCAAAGCCGCGCCGGAGCAATTTCTCGAAGAACTGGAAGACCCACGCTGGGGCCTGTTCTCGCTGAACGCGTCCCGCTGGTTACTGGCTCGCACCTGGACCGCCGAGCGCAACACTCGTGGCAACCGTCAGGGCGCCGCACAACTGCACAGTTGGTTGCCGCGCATGCTGGGCGAAGAAGCCACCTCCCTGCAATTGCAGCGCTATCAGCAGCAGCCGGAAGATCTGGCTGAGCAACTGCCGCGTATCGAGCGCATTCAGGTTTGGCTGCACCACGCGCGTAACGTGCTGGAGATCCCGGAAATGGATCGCCTGTACGGCGAGCTGAACAAACTGGCGCAACTGGCCAACGAGCCGACGATCACTGACGAACTGCTCGATGCGCGCAAGCAGCAGGCGATTGCCGTTTATCAGAATCGTGCGTGGAAAATGCTGCTGCGTATGTGATTACTTTGTGGTGAGGGGATTTAGCGAAACGTCGCACCGCCCCGATGGGTCGCGAAGCGGCCCGCTTTTATTAGAAAGCTGGGACTGCTCCGCAGTCCATCGGGGATAAATCCCCTCACCACAGTAAATCCCCTCACCACAAAGGCTTTCAGCGCAGTACCGGCAAACTGGTGGTCGACTTGATCTCCGACAACGCCACAATCGAATTCACTTCCTGTATCCCCGGCACCAGCGACAGCTTCTCGAAGAAGAACCGCTCATACGCCTCGATGTCCGCCGCGACGATGCGCAACAGAAAATCCACCGCGCCCATCAGCACATAACACTCCAGCACTTCCGGAAACCCACGAATCGCCTCGGTGAATTCGGTGAAGTTCGAACGCCCATGCGCATTGAGTTTGATCTCGGCAAAGATCTGCGTATTCAGGCCGATTTTCTTGCGATCCAGTAACGTCACCTGCCCGCGAATGATCCCCTCTTCCTTCATCCGCTGAATCCGCCGCCAGCACGGCGATTGCGACAGTCCCACCTGCTCGGCGATCTGCGCACTCGAAAGAGAAGCGTCCTCTTGCAGCAGGGCGAGAATCTTGCGGTCGTAGCTGTCCAGCTCGCTATGCATAGAAAAACCCCTAATCAAATATCCTGCGAATTGATCAATTCGATCATTCGCCAATAACGCCCATCATAGATAAGAAATACCCGGCACCGAATGTAAAAATTCCTCCAGTGATTTTGGAGACCCGCCATGCCCCACCTCGAAGCCGTCAACAGCAGCCCGACCCGCGCCGATGTCTGGAACGTCAGCAACCCCCACTGCCTTGCGCAGTATCAGATCCTCGCCGAAGCCGAGCCGGATGTGCTGGTGCGGGTGCTGAATTTATTCGCGCTGCAATTCCTCACGCCCGAGCAGGTCAACGTGCAGCGAATGGACGATCTGCTGTCTATCGACTTGGTCATGAGTGGCCTGAGCTGGCACCGCGCCCAAGTGATTGCGGAAAAACTTCGTAACCTGATCAGCGTCTGCTCGGTAAATCTGCAAAGCGCCGACACGGCGTGGGACGCGCCGGCGCAAGCGGCCGGCTGAAAAATCCGGCAACGGCTTCGTCGGGTAGTGGCCCAACGGTCTGCGGGGCCACGACTATCCTTTGCGCAATGTCGCTCAAAAGGAAGCCCGCATGTCCGTTCAACTCGCCACTCAGGACCGCTGGCTGGAACTCAACGATGTATTGCGTGAACTGGTCGCCCAAGGCTTTATCAGCCAGGACTCGGCGGAACAGGCGCTGAATGCCCGTCGTCGCCACGCCGCACATGGCCAGAAGCATCCGCTGGAGTTCATCGCCGGCCAACAACTGGACGACCTCAGCCGACCGGGCAAACACCTCGATCTGGAAAGCCTGACCCTGTGGCTGGCGCAACAGGCCGGGCAGCCGTATTTGCGCATCGACCCGCTGAAGATCAACGTCGCCGCCATCACGCCGCTGATGTCCTATGCCTTTGCCCAACGCCACAAGATTCTCGCCGTCGCCGTCGACCGCGACTCGGTGACCGTGGCCAGCGCCCAGCCCTACGTGAATGGCTGGGAAGCCGACCTGACTCACGTCCTGAAGCTGCCGGTCAAGCGGGTGGTGGCCAACCCGGCGGACATACAGCGTTTCAGTGTCGAGTTTTTCCGCTTGGCCAAATCGGTCAGCGGCGCCAGCAACGCCGATCAGCAGAGCGGCAATCTCGGCAACTTCGAACAACTGCTCAACCTCGGCGCCAGTGATCAGGAGCCGGACGCCAACGATGCGCACATCGTCAACATCGTCGATTGGCTGTTCCAGTACGCCTTTCAGCAACGCGCCAGCGATATCCATATCGAGCCGCGCCGCGAGCAAGGCACCGTGCGTTTTCGCATCGACGGCGTATTGCACAACGTCTATCAATTCCCGCCGCAAGTGACCATGGCGATTGTCAGCCGCCTGAAAAGCCTCGGCCGGATGAACGTCGCCGAGAAGCGCAAACCCCAGGACGGCCGGGTCAAGACCAAGACCCCGGACGGTGGCGAAGTCGAGCTGCGCCTGTCGACCCTGCCCACCGCGTTCGGCGAAAAAATGGTCATGCGGATCTTCGACCCCGAAGTGCTGCTCAAGGACTTCGATCAGCTCGGGTTTTCAACTGACGACCTGCGCCGCTGGCAAGACATGACCCGCCAGCCCAACGGCATCATTCTGGTTACCGGCCCCACCGGTTCGGGCAAGACCACCACGCTCTACACCACGCTGAAAAAACTGGCGACGCCGGAGGTCAACCTCTGCACCATCGAAGATCCGATCGAGATGGTCGAACCAGCCTTCAACCAGATGCAGGTCCAGCACAACATCGACCTGAGCTTCGCCGCCGGAGTCCGCGCACTGATGCGGCAGGACCCGGACATCATCATGATCGGCGAGATTCGCGACCTCGAAACCGCCGAAATGGCGATTCAGGCGGCGCTGACCGGTCACTTGGTGCTATCGACCTTGCACACCAACGACGCCCCCTCCGCGATCAGCCGCTTGCTGGAACTCGGCGTGCCGCACTATCTGATCAAAGCCACCGTTCTCGGGGTGATGGCGCAACGACTGGTGCGCACCTTGTGCCCGCACTGCAAGGCACCGCTGACCCTGGACGAAGAAGACTGGCAAACCCTGACCCGTCCTTGGCAGGCGCCGTTGCCGAACAATGCACAACGCGCAATCGGCTGCGTGGAGTGCCGCGACACCGGTTATCGCGGCCGCGCTGGGGTCTACGAAATCATGCAACTGAGTGACAGCCTCAAGGCCTTCATCACCCCCGACACCGACCTCACGGCGATCCGCCGCCAGGCGTTCAAGGAGGGTATGCGCAGCTTGCGTCTTTCGGGTGCACAGAAAGTTGCGGCCGGGCTGACGACGATTGAGGAGGTGTTGCGGGTGACACCGCAAAGCGAGCAGAAATGAGCAGAAACGGGACGGCAGGGAACCGGATCGGGGAACCACGATCCAACGCCCTAGTTAACCCCCAGGAGTCATCTCATCATGCGTCTCAAACTTGCTGTCGCCACCCTGGCCTTGCTGTCCCTTCCCGTTGGTTCAGCCATGGCCGACAGCTTTTGGCGTAACGTCATTTCGTCCGGCGCCACCACCGGCTCGACCTACCTGACCTTCAAGGATCACAAGCTGATCGTCGCCGCACAGGATGACGCCGGCAGTTTCGTTGCCAGCGACGGTGGCATTCGCGGTCCGTACCTGGAAGCGGCAATGCAGAAAGTCCGCGCCGACAACCCGGGCCTGCAAGCCACGGACATGGAACTGGCGAACGCGATTCTGGCGAAGAACGCGGTGGCTTCCGAATAACAAAAAATGCCGCTCAAACGAGCGGCATTTTTTTGCCCGATATTTCAAATCCACCACATAACCCTGTGGGAGCGAGCCTGCTCGCGAATGCGGTGGGTCAGATACACTTATGTTTTCTGACACGACGCTTTCGCGAGCAGGCTCGCTCCCACATTTGGATTGGAGCCCCCGGGGATATCAGCGGTAATCGTCCACCGGCACACAAGCGCAAAACAGATTGCGATCCCCGTAAACGTTATCCACCCGGTTCACCGCCGGCCAATACTTGTGAGCCTTGGTGTGCGCATCCGGCGTGATGCCTTGCTCGATGCTGTAGGGCCGCTCCCAGACTCCGGTGACATCCGCCAACGTGTGCGGCGCACGTTTGAGCGGGTTGTCTTCCGCCGGCCAGTTGCCGTTCTGAACTTCGGTGATTTCTGCACGAATGCTCAACATGGCGCCAATGAACCGGTCCAATTCAGCCTTCGATTCACTCTCGGTCGGTTCGACCATCAATGTCCCCGGCACCGGGAATGACATGGTTGGCGCATGGAAACCGTAATCCATCAAACGCTTGGCGACGTCCTCTTCGCTGATGCCGGTCTGTGCCTTCAACGGCCGCAGATCAAGGATGCATTCATGGGCCACCCGCCCGTTGCGCCCGGTGTAAAGCACCGGGAACGCTCCAGATAAATGCTGCGCCAGATAGTTCGCCGCCAGAATCGCCACTTCACTGGCGTCCGCCAGTTGCGGGCCCATCATGGCGATGTACATCCAGCTGATCGGCAGAATACTTGCGCTGCCCCACGGCGCTGCGCTGACTGCGCCGTTCTGCGCCAGCGGCCCGTCGATCGGTACCACCGGATGATTGGCGACGAACGGAGCGAGATGCGCGCCAACCCCGATCGGCCCCATCCCTGGCCCACCGCCGCCATGAGGAATGCAGAAAGTCTTGTGCAAATTCATGTGTGAGACATCGGCGCCAATATCGGCCGGGCGCGCCAGCCCGACTTGTGCGTTGAGGTTGGCGCCGTCCATGTAAACCTGACCGCCGTGCTGGTGGATAACCTCGCAGATTTCGCTGATGCCCTCCTCGTACACGCCGTGGGTCGATGGATAGGTCGCCATCAGGCACGACAACCTGGCCCCGGCCCCGGCGGCTTTGGACTTCAAATCCTCCAGATCGACGTTCCCCGCTTCATCGCACTCGACGATCACCACACGCATCCCCGCCATCTGCGCCGAGGCCGGGTTGGTGCCGTGGGCCGAGGACGGAATCAGGCAGATGTCCCGCGTACCCTGCTGGCGGCTCTCGTGATATTTGCGGATCGCCAGCAACCCTGCGTACTCACCCTGTGCGCCGGAGTTTGGCTGCATGCAGATCGCATCGAACCCGGTGATCGCGCACAGCCAACGCTCCAGTTCTTCGATCATCAACGTGTAACCGACCGCCTGCTCTCGCGGCGCAAACGGATGCAGATGGGCGAACTGCGGCCAGGTGATCGGGATCATCTCGCTAGTGGCATTGAGTTTCATGGTGCAGGAGCCCAGCGGGATCATCGACTGATTAAGCGCCAGATCCTTGTTCTCCAGCTGCTTGAGATACCGCAGCATCTCGGTTTCGCTGTGATGGGCGTTGAACACCGGATGGCGCAGATAAGGCGTCTTGCGCTGGAGGTTTTCGGGAATGCCGCAAACCAGTGCCTCAGCGTCAAGATCGTCGACGATCAGCCCATGATCAGCGCCGAGCAACACATCAAACAGCTTCACCACGGTGTTCTCATCGCACGTTTCATCGAGGCTCAGGCCGACTCGACCACGGCCCGGAATTCTCAGGTTGATCTGTGCGGCTTGGGCACTTTCGATAATCGCAGTTTGCGCGCCGCCAACCTCCAGCGTCAGCGTGTCGAAAAACTGCGCGTTGACCCGTTTGATGCCGTGGCGCTCAAGACCGGCAGCCAGAATGCAGGTCAGCCGATGCACGCGCTGGGCGATGCGTTTCAAGCCTTCCGGCCCGTGATAGACCGCATAGAAACTGGCAATGTTGGCCAGTAAAACCTGCGCCGTGCAGATGTTCGAATTGGCTTTTTCGCGGCGAATATGTTGCTCGCGGGTCTGCAGGGCCATGCGCAGCGCCACGTTGCCCCGAGCGTCTTTCGACACACCGATGATCCGCCCGGGGATTGCCCGTTTGTATTCCTCGCGACTGGCGAAAAACGCTGCGTGCGGCCCGCCGTAGCCCATCGGCACGCCAAAGCGTTGGGATGAACCGAACACCACATCCGCACCCAGTTCGCCCGGTGGTGTGAGCAACAGCAAACTCAGTAGATCGGTGGCAACACAGGCCAGCGCTTGCTGCGCATGCAAATGATCAATCAATGGCCGCAAATCCCGGATCTCGCCATGGCTGTCAGGATATTGCAGCAGCGCACCGAACACCTGGTGCTGCCTCAAGTTATCGACAGCGTCGACGATCACTTCGAAACCGAAGCCTTCGGCGCGGGTCTGCACCACGGAAATGGTCTGGGGATGGCAGTTCTCATCGACGAAAAACAGATTGCTCTTCGACTTGGCAACGCGCTTGGCCAGCGCCATGGCTTCGGCGGCGGCGGTGGCTTCATCGAGCAGCGAGGCGTTGGCCAGTTCGAGGCCGGTGAGGTCGATGGTCAGTTGCTGGAAATTGAGCAGCGCTTCGAGCCGGCCCTGGGCGATTTCCGGTTGGTAGGGCGTGTACGCGGTGTACCAACCGGGGTTTTCCAGCACATTGCGCAGGATGACGGTCGGCGTCAGGGTGCCGTGATAGCCCATGCCGATCAGGCTGGTCCAGACCTGATTCTGATCTGCATACCCGCGCAGTTTCGCCAGCGCGGCTTGCTCATCCAGCGCTGGCGGCAGATCCAGTGCGCGATTGAGGCGGATGCCCGGCGGTACCGTTTGCTCGATCAGCTCGGCCCGGCTGCCGAGGCCGAGGCTGTCGAGCATCGCCTGTTGCTCGGCGGCATCGGGGCCGAGATGACGGCGCAGGAAGGCTTCGGGATCACGTAACTGGCTCAGGGACGGCAACTGGGACATGACGGGCTCTCTCTAGGCTGGCGCTCGGCGTCAATGCAACACGGTCAAACCAGCATAGCAGCCACCCAAAATCCGAAACTCCCGGGCATAAAAAAGCCCCGACAGGTCGGGGCTTGGGGGCGCAGCGTTCGGCTTACTCGCCGATGGCAGCCTTGTAGGCGGCGGCGTCGAGCAGTTTTTCCAGATCAGCGGTGTTGCTTGGCTTGAGCTTGAAGATCCAGGCGCCGTACGGGTCGGAGTTGAGCAGCTCCGGGGAGCCGCTCAGCTCTTCGTTGACTGCAATGACTTCACCGGCGATTGGCGAGTAGATATCGGAAGCGGCTTTCACCGACTCGACCACACCGGCCTGATCTTCAGCAGCAAACACTTTGCCCACTTCGGTCAGCTCGACGAACACCACATCACCCAGCGCTTCCTGCGCGTGATCGCTGATGCCCACCGTGACGGTGCCGTCGGCTTCCAGACGTACCCATTCGTGACTTTCGGCAAAACGCAGTTCGGCAGGGATATCGCTCATCTTCGGTGTCCTCGAGAAATTGTCAGCGGTCGTGCCCGCCGGGAAAGGTTAGATCAAAGTTTTGCCATGGCGAACGAAGGTCGGTTTGACCACTCGTACCGGATACCACTTGCCACGGATTTCCACTTCGGCGCGGTCGGCGGTTGCCATCGGAACACGCGCCAGAGCAATCGATTTGCTTAGCGTAGGAGAGAAACTACCACTGGTGATCTCCCCTTCGCCAACATCGGCGATGCGAACCACTTGATGAGCGCGCAAAACACCCCGCTCTTCCAGCACCAGACCGACCAGTTTGTGCGCAACGCCGGCGGCTTTTTCCGCCTCTAGCGCGGCGCGGCCGATGAACTGACGCGAGACTGGCTCCCAGGCAATGCTCCAGGCCATGTTCGAAGCCAGCGGCGAAACATCCTGATGAATGTCCTGACCGTAGAGGTTCATCCCGGCTTCCACCCGCAGGGTGTCCCGAGCGCCGAGACCAATCGGGGAAATGCCGGCACCAACCAGATCGTTGAAGAACGCCGGCGCCTGATCGGCCGGCAGGGCGATTTCCAGACCATCTTCACCGGTGTAGCCGGTGCGGGCAATGAACCAGTCGCCGTCGGCGTGGGCTTCGAAAGGCTTGAGGTGCTGGATCAGCGCGGCGCGGGACTGGGTCACCAGCTCGGCAATCTTGTGCCGGGCCTGCGGCCCCTGGATGGCCAGCATCGCCAGCTCAGAGCGCTCGTGCAATTGCACGTCGAAACCGCCGAGCTGCGCCTGCATCCACGCCAGATCCTGATCGCGGGTGGAGGCGTTGACCACCAGGCGATAACCGTCGTCGAGGCGGTAGACGATCATGTCGTCGACGATGCCGCCACGCTCGTTGAGCATGGTGCTGTACAAGGCACGGCCGGGGCGGTGCAGGCGTTCGACGTCATTGGCCAGCAAATGCTGGAGCCAGGCTTTGGCCTGGGCACCGGTGACGTCGATAACGGTCATATGGGAAACATCGAACACCCCGCAATCGCGGCGCACTTCGTGGTGCTCCTCGACCTGCGAGCCGTAATGCAGTGGCATGTCCCAACCGCCAAAATCGACCATCTTCGCGCCAAGGGCGAGATGCAGGTCATACAGAGGCGTACGCTGTCCCATGGGTTTCTCCTTCCGGGCGTGGCGAGGGTGCGGACAGCCGCTGCACGGGTGAAAGCCTTGAAATAGAGGGCTTTCAGCCAATCCCAGCGAACAGATCTGTCAGACGAACCGCACCGAATGCCGCGCATTGTAGCCGCATGATTCAGGACTGACGACTAAGTGTTTCGATGCGCCGAGCGGCGGATCAGGCCAATGACCGGCAATAGTCCGACCAAGACAAGCGTCAATGCCGGCAGCGAAGCCCTCGCCCACTCGCCTTCGCTGGTCATTTCAAAGATGCGCACCGCCAGCGTGTCCCAGCCAAACGGGCGCATCAGGAGGGTCGCAGGCATTTCCTTGAGCACATCGACGAACACCAGCAACGCCGCACTCAGGGTGCCGGGTAGCAACAGCGGCAGATACACTTTGAAAAACAGTCGCGGCCCACTGACACCCAGGCTACGTGCCGCTTCGGGCAAAGACGGCCGTATACGCGCCAGACTGTTTTCCAGCGGGCCATATGCAACGGCAACAAAACGCACCAGATACGCCATCAGCAACGCCGCCAGACTGCCGAGCAGCAGCGGTTTGCCGGCACCACCGAGCCAGCCGGAAAGCGGGATCACCAGTTCGCGATCCAGATAACTGAACGCGAGCATGATCGACACCGCCAGAACCGACCCCGGCAAGGCGTAGCCAAGGTTGGCCACACTGACGCCTGAGCGGATCGCCCGGGTCGGCGCCAGCCGTCGGGCGAAGGCCAGCAGCAACGCGACGCTGACGGTGATCAGCGCAGCCATCCCGCCCAGATACAAGGTATGCAGGATCAACCCGGCGTAGCGCTCGTCCAGATCAAAGCGACCGCGCTGCCAGAACCACACGATCAGTTGCAGCAGCGGAATGAAGAATGCGCAGGCGAATACCAATCCGCACCAGCTCATTGCCGCGAACGCCTTTAATCCGCGCAGGTGATACAACGCCTTGACTCGCGGCCGCTCGTTGCTAGCCCGATTGGCCCCGCGCGCGCGACGTTCGCCGTAGAGCACCAGCATCACCACCAGCAGCAACAGGCTGGCCAGTTGCGCCGCGCTCGACAGGCTGAAAAAGCCGTACCAGGTTTTGTAGATCGCGGTGGTGAACGTGTCGAAGTTGAACACCGAGACCGCACCGAAATCCGCGAGGGTTTCCATCAGCGCCAGCGCCACACCCGCACCAATGGCCGGACGCGCCATCGGCAACGCCACACGCCAGAACGCTTGCCACGGTGACTGGCCAAGCACCCGCGCGGCTTCCATCAGGCCTTTGCCTTGAGCAAGGAACGCAGTGCGCGCCAGCAGGTAGACGTAGGGATAGAAAACCAGCACCAGCACCACGATCACACCGCCGGTGGAGCGTACGCGTGGCAGGCGCAGGCCAGTGCCGAACCATTCGCGCAGCAGGGTTTGCACCGGGCCGGCGAAGTCCAGCAGGCCGACGAAGACAAACGCCAGCACGTAGGCAGGAATGGCGAACGGCAGCATCAGTGCCCAGTCGAGCCAGCGTCGGCCGG
The DNA here is from genome assembly GCF_044743385.1 of Pseudomonas sp. NPDC087639. Taxonomy (NCBI): domain Bacteria; kingdom Pseudomonadati; phylum Pseudomonadota; class Gammaproteobacteria; order Pseudomonadales; family Pseudomonadaceae; genus Pseudomonas; species Pseudomonas sp. NPDC087639. The sequence goes on from NZ_JBIUWI010000002.1 coordinate 67,544, forward strand.
GGAATTCGCAGAGGCTGGTGAGCCAGGCGAGGCTGACACCGAGCAGCGTCACACCGATGCCGACGCCGAGTACCAGCGTCAGAGTGTTGCCCAACAGGCGCGGCATCTGGGTTTCCCACAGGTGCGACCAGATCTGTTGATCGATGGTTTGCCATGAGAGCAGCAGAACGCTCAGGGGCAACAGCACCAACGCGGCGATGGCGAAGACGATGGGGTACCAGCGGCGTTGGGCGGGGTAGGCCAAGGAAACTATCTCGTTCAAATGATTGTGCCCACGCTCTGCGTGGGCACACATCCTGTGACGCTGCTCGTCACGGTTTCAGCGAATAGACGCGGAGCGTCGAGGGATGCGTTCCCACGCGGAGCGTGGGAACGATCAAATTATACGAAAAGCCTCAGTTCCAACCCGCCCGATCCATCATCCGGATCGCCTCGGCCTGACGCTTGCCCGCCACTTCCACCGGCAAGGTGTCGGCAATGAACTTGCCCCACGCTGCCACTTCTTCCGAAGGCGCAACCTTCGGGTTGGCCGGGAACTCCTGGTTCACGTCAGCGAAGATTTTCTGCGCTTCGGGCGTGGTCATCCACTCGACCAAAGCCTTGGCCGCTTCAGGGTGCGGTGCATGTTTGGTCAGGCCAATGCCCGATAGATTGACGTGCACGCCGCGATCCGCCTGGTTCGGCCAGAACAGTTTCACCGGCAGCTCCGGCTTCTGCTTGTGCAGGCGGCCGTAGTAGTAAGTGTTGACGATGCCGACATCGCACTGCCCGGCGTTGATCGCTTCCAGCACCGCGACGTCGTCGGAGAACACATCGGTGGACAGGTTGTTGACCCAGCCCTTGAGGATTTTTTCCGTCTTCTCGGCGCCGTGGACTTCGATCATGGTCGCGGTCAGCGACTGGTTGTAGACCTTTTTCGCCGTGCGCAGGCACAGGCGCCCTTCCCAGTTCTTGTCGGCCAGCGCTTCGTAGGTGGTCAACTCGCCCGGCTTCACGCGCTCGGTGGAGTAAGCGATGGTACGCGCGCGCAGGCTCAGACCGGTCCAGCCGTGAGTGGACGAGCGGTATTGCGCGGGAATGTTGGTGTCGATGGTTTTCGAGGTGAACGGCTGAAGAATGCCCATTTGCTCGGCCTGCCAGAGATTGCCGGCGTCGACGGTCAGCAGCAGGTCGGCGGTGGCGTTTTCGCCTTCGGCCTTGATGCGCTGCATCAGCGGCGCTTCCTTGTCGGTGATGAACTTGATCTTCACCCCGGTCTTGGCAGTGTAGGCATCGAACACCGGTTTGATCAGTTCATCGATACGCGAGGAGTAAACCACTACCTCATCGGCGGCCTGGGCGGCGGTGCTGCCAATCAGGGTCAGGGCCAGTGCGGTCAGAAGACGCTTGGGTGCCAACATGGGAGTGGTCTCTCGGTCGGGAAATGTGGGTCAAATGATAAGGACTCACATTTAGCTTCTCAATCGAACACTTTCCAAAGGAGTTACCAGATGTTGCACAAATGCAGACCTCAGGGTTTAGCGAGCGCCGGAAGGTCGCCGGTCAACCCGAGGGCTTCGCGCACAAACAACGCCTTGGCCTCAGGCATTTGCTCCACCAGCTTCAACCCGGCATTACGCAACCAGCGCACCGGCAGCGGATCAGCCTGGAACAAGCGCTCGAAGCCTTCCATCGCCGCCATCAGCGCCAAATTGTGCGGCATGCGCCGACGCTCGTAACGGCTCAGCACCTTCACATCCGCCAGTCGCTCGCCACGCTCGGCCGCTTGCAGCAGCACTTCCGCCAGCACCGCCGCATCGAGGAATCCAAGGTTCACCCCCTGCCCCGCCAACGGGTGAATGGTGTGCGCCGCATCGCCGATCAGCGCCAGCCCTTCGGCCACATAACGCTTGGCGTGACGCTGACGCAGCGGCACGCACAGTCGCGGATCAGCACTGATGACTTCGCCGAGGCGACCCTCAAAGGCACGCTCCAGCTCACGGCAGAAGTGCGCCTCATCCAGCGCCATCAAACGCTCGGCTTCGCTCGGCGTGGTCGACCAGACGATCGAGCACCAATCCTGCTGCCCGTCGCGTTCCAGCGGCAGAAACGCCAGCGGCCCGTGATCGGTAAAGCGCTGCCACGCAGTCATCTGATGCGGCTTGCTGCTGCGCACGCTGGTGACGATGGCGTGATGCAGATAATCCCACTCGCGGGTGGCGACGCCGGTCAGGCGACGCACTGCCGAGTTGGCGCCATCCGCCGCGATTACCAGCGGCGCGCGCAATTTGCGACCATCGGCCAATGTCAGCAGCCAGTCGTCACCGGAGCGGCGCATCTGCTCCAGCCGCGCGTTGGCCAGCATGCCGAGATCACAATCGTGCAAACGATCGAGTAAGGCATCCTGCACCACGCGGTTTTCGACGATATGGCCGAGTACCTCGGCATGCACACTGCTCGCCGAAAAGTGAATCTGCCCGGTGCCGCTGCCGTCCCAGACGTGCATGTCGGTGTACGGACTGCTGCGTCGCTGGGCGATGCCGTCCCACACGCCGAGGCGTTCGAGAATGCGTTGGCTGGCCGCCGACAGCGCACTGACACGCGGCTCAAATGGCGCTTGAGCATCGAACGGTTTGACGCTCAAAGGGCTGCCGTCGAGCAGCAGGACTTCCAGCCCGCTGTCCTGCAACGCCAGCGCCAGGGCGCTGCCGACCATTCCGGCTCCGACAATCAGCAGATCTGCGCGCATTTCCATGCTTTAAGCCTGTCTCGCTTGCGGCTTGAGCCGCACGTAAAGGGTTTTACCGACCCGCGCGACAAGGTTGCCGGCGCCGTCATGAATATCGACCTGCAACTGCGGCAGGTATTTCTCGCCATTGGCGGTCTGCCGGCGGATCTCGTCGAGCAAGGTCTCGTCGATGTTGAATCGGGCGAACACCGGGCCTTTGCCCGGCGCGATGAAATCGATGTCGGCGGCCTTGTCCCAGACGATGTAACGCGACCCGAGGTTTTCCATCAGCATCAGCATGAAAAACGGATCGACCATCGAGTACAGGCTGCCGCCAAACTGGGTGCCAACGTAGTTGCGGTTGTACAAGCCCAGGCCCATCGACACCTGTACATCGCGAAAGTCATCACTGATGTGCCGCACACGCACACCGGCGCCGAGGTAAGGCGGATAGAACGTCATGATCCAACGCATCAACCGCGCCTTGCCGAACGTACGGATCAGCCAGTTACGCATCCGGGCGTGTTCCCAGGCCCATGGCCTGACGGGCGAACCAGCGCTTGGCCGGCGGCAGCAGATCGAGACCGAGCAGGCCGATGTTGCGACCCAGCGAGACCAGCGGCTGGGTGCTGCCGAACAGGCGCGTAACCTGATCGGAGAAGCCCACGGTGAGGTCTTGATCCAGACGCTGACGCTCGCGATACGCCTGCAACGTGGCGAAGTCGCCGGGCGGTTTGTCGCTGGCGAGCAACGCGGCGGCCAGAGCATCGGCATCGCGCAGGGACAGGTTGAAACCCTGCCCGGCAATCGGGTGCAGGCTGTGCGCAGCGTTGCCGAGCACGGCCAGATGCGAACGCACTTGCTCTTCAGCTTCCACCAGCGACAGCGGATACAAATGCCGCGCGCCGACTTGTTTCAGGGTGCCGAGGCGGTAACCGAACACGCCCTGCAATTCACTGAGAAAATCGCGCTCACTCAAGTCGGCCAGACGTTGCGCGTCCATGCCCAAACGGGTCCAGACCAATGCGCAGCGGTTTTCCGGCAGCGGCAGCAGTGCCATCGGCCCGTCGTCGGTGAAGCGCTCGAAGGCCATGCCGTTGTGCGCTTCGCTCGGGGTGATGTTGGCGATCAGCGCACTCTGGTTGTACGGACGTTTGCGCACGTTGATGCCTAACTGCTCGCGCAGCCCCGAACGGCCGCCATCAGCGAGCACCGCGAGGTCGCACTCAATGGCGGTTTCATCGTTGAGGGTCAGGCGATAACCGTCAGGCAGCGGCTCCATGCGGGTGACTTCTGCCGGGCAGCGCCAAGTGATTACATCTTTATCAATGTGTTGCCACAGGCACTGGCCGAGCCAAGCATTCTCCACCACATAGCCAAGCGCCGGCACACCCTCTTCCATCGCCGACAAACGCGCGGTGGAGAAGCGGCCACGGTCGGAGACGTGAATCTGTTTGATCGGCTCGGCGCGGCGGGAGATTTCCTGCCAAACGCCCAACCGCTGATAGATTTGCCGCGAACCAAAGGACAGCGCCGACGAACGCGCATCGTAGCTCGGCTGCCAACTGTTGCCGGGGGCGAACGGTTCGATCAAGACGATTTTCCAGCCACGGGCCTTGGCCCCGGCCTGCAAGGCCAACGCCAGACTGGCGCCGACCAGACCACCACCGATGATTGCCAGATTGACTCGACTCATGCCGCGTGTGTCCGCGCTTGCGCCATCAGTGCTTCGATATCGGCGACGGTTTTCGGTACGCCGTTGGTCAGGATTTCACAGCCAGTCTTGGTCACTACCACGTCGTCCTCGATGCGCACGCCAATGCCGCGCCATTTCTTCGCTACGTTCTGATTGTCCGGGGCGATGTAGATGCCCGGCTCCACGGTCAGCGCCATGCCGACCTCGAGCACGCGCCATTCGCCGCCAACCTTGTACTCGCCGACGTCGTGTACATCCATGCCCAGCCAGTGGCCGGCGCGGTGCATATAAAAGGCTTTATAGGCTTCCGTCGCGATCAACTCGTCGACGTCGCCTTGCAACAGCCCCAGTTTCACCAACCCGGTGGTGATCACTCGCACCGTGGCTTCGTGCGCCTGGTTCCAGTGTTTGTTCGGGGCGATTTCGGCGAATGCGGCTTCCTGCGAAGCCAATACCAATTCATAGATCGCTTTCTGCTCGGGCGAAAACTTGCCGTTGACCGGCCAGGTGCGAGTGATGTCGCTGGCGTAGCAGTCGATCTCGCAACCGGCGTCGATCAGCACCAGATCACCGTCCTTGAGCAACGCGTCATTCTGCTGGTAATGCAGGATGCAGCTATTGCGCCCGGCAGCGACGATCGAGCCGTAGGCCGGCATTTTCGCGCCGCCCTTGCGGAACTCATAGTCGAGCTCCGCTTCCAGACTGTATTCGTAGAGCCCGGCGCGACTGGCCTGCATCGCGCGAATATGGGCCTGGGCCGAGATCCGTGCGGCTTCGCGCATCACCTTCACTTCTGCCGCCGATTTATACAGGCGCATGTCGTGCAGCAGATGATCCAAAGCAACGAATTCATTCGGCGGCTGGGCGCCGAGATGCGCTTTGGAGCGGATCACGTTGATCCAGTCCATCAGGTGCCGATCGAATTCCGGGTTACTGCCCATCGCCGAATACACCCGGTCGCGGCCTTCGATCAGGCCCGGGAGGATGTCGTCGATGTCGGTAATGGGGAAGGCGTCATCGGCGCCGAAGTCGCGGATCGCGCCTTCCTGGCCGGCACGCAGGCCGTCCCACAATTCGCGTTCGGCATTGCGTTCACGGCAGAACAGCACGTATTCCCCATGCTCGCGGCCGGGCATCAAAACGATGACGGCTTGCGGCTCGGGGAACCCGCTGAGGTACTGAAAATCGCTGTCCTGACGGTAGACGTGCTCGACGTCGCGGTTACGGATAGCAACCACGGCGGCGGGCAGGATCGCGATGCTGTTGGGTTCCATCTGCGCCATCAGGGCCTTGCGGCGACGGCTGTATTCCGCTTTCGGGATATGGGTCATGGGCAGATGGCTTTCCCTGGCTCGCGATTAATGCAGCGACGGCTTGGCGGCTGGCGGCACGTCGGCTTTTTTGGTTTCCGAGAACAGCAGCAGCGGCGCGACGCGCAGGTACTCCATGACTTCCATGTAGTCGGTTTCGCCGTCTTCGGATTCTTCCAGGGCGTCTTGCACTTGGGAAATTGCTGCCAGATCCTGCAGCACTTCGGTAGCTTCGGTGCTGAGCATGCTGCTGTCGCGGCAGTTCAGGCCGAACCCGCTGAGGAAGCCCTGGCACCATTCGCCCAGTGCAGCGGCGCGGTCAGCAAGAGGCGCGTCATCGGTTGGCAGCAGCAGGACGACAGTGACGTCGTCGCCGGTCAGCTCGCCTTTGACCATCTCTTGCAGGCCGATCAGGGCGTTGCGGACGTTGTCCTGGATGTCGCCTTCGAGCAGTTCGGCGGCGTCGATCAGCCAGCCTTCGTTATCGAAGCCGGCACCGGCGCAACTGCGTCCGAGCAACTGGCCATGCAGTTCGGCAGGCGAGACGTTGTGGCCGCTGGAGGTCAGCAGGGTGGCAAAGGCTTGGTACGGGGAATTCGCAATGGTCATGGGCAGCTAGGCGCCAGACGGCGCTATGTCTAGAATGAAGGCCTTGTATCCTACATCGACAGACTCGCCAAGACTATTAAAGGCTGTCCGCCAGCTAACCCATCAGACAGTGAACCCAATGGAAGACAACGACCTGCAAGCGCTGATGGCCAGACTCGAGCTGCTGATTGGCCGAGTCGAGCAACTAAAGAGTCAAAACGCACTCTTACTAGCTCAGGAAAAGACCTGGCGCGAGGAACGCGCTCACCTCATTGAAAAAAACGAAATCGCCCGGCGTAAGGTCGAATCGATGATTTCGCGCCTCAAGGCCCTGGAGCAAGACTCATGAGTTCAAGCAATAGCGTTACCGTGCAGATCCTCGACAAAGAATATTCGATCATCTGCCCGCAGGAAGAGCGCAGCAACCTGGTCAGTGCCGCGCGCTACCTGGACGGCAAGATGCGCGAGATCCGCAGCAGCGGCAAAGTCATCGGTGCCGACCGCATCGCCGTGATGGCCGCGCTGAACATCACCCACGACCTCTTGCACAAAGAAGAGCGTCCGGACATCCAGGCCAGCGGCTCGACCCGTGAACAGGTGCGCGACTTGCTTGATCGTGTCGATCTGGTCCTCGCCGACGATCCGGACATCAGCAAGGGCTGATTCGCCAGACCGCTTGAGGTATACTCGCGGCACTCCCTGGGGTGCTTGCCAGTTGACGATGTCCCTGAGCCGATTCGCACTACCCTGGAAGTTGCACGTTGGGCTGGTGTGCATGTCCGCCAGACGGAAAGCCTTAAAGTCTACTGCATCTTCCACCTTGAACTTTCGGGTTCAAGGGCTAAGTTGACAGCGGTTCATCCGGGGAGCCTGATTCGAATCCGATGTCGGTGAATGCCGACATCGGATTTTTTATGCGTACGTTTTTGCACCCACCCTGCCGAAGCCGAACCATGACCGAACCCTCGCTGCTGCCCCGCCCGCAACTCCGCCGCCTGCTGCGCAAGGCGCGCCGCTCACTGACTCCCGGTGAACAACGTCAGGCCGCCAAAGGGCTGTTTCGGCAATTGGCGCAAGACCCGCACTTTCGTCGGGCCAAACATATCTCCCTGTACCTGCCTACCGACGGTGAAATCGATCCGCGCTTGCTGCTGCGTGAAGCGCAGCGTCGGGGCAAGGCCACGTATCTGCCGGTGCTCAGCGCCTGGCCGCGAACCAAAATGGTCTTTCAGCGCATCCATCCAGGCGAAAAACTCAAACCCAACCGTTTCCGCATTCTCGAGCCTCGCGCCAATCTGGCTCGCCAGCGCAAGATCTGGACGCTGGATCTGGTGTTGTTGCCGCTGGTGGGATTTGACGACGTCGGCGGACGGCTGGGGATGGGCGGCGGTTTCTATGATCGTAGCCTGGCGTATCTGGCGCGGCGCAAGAACTGGCGCAAGCCGACGCTATTGGGCCTGGCCCATGAATGTCAGAAGGTCGAACGACTGGCGCAGGCGAGCTGGGATGTGCCGTTACAAGGCACGGTCACTGACAAGGCGTGGTATTTCGCGGGATAGACGCCGCAGGGTACAGCGGCGTCTGGAGAGCAGTTTCAGCGCTTGAAGGCTGTCGACTGTTGAACCTGTTGCGCCACTTCAATCGGCGCGTCGGTCTTGTTGGACCACAGGCTCTGCGCATAACCGGTGGTCACGACGCCCAAGCCGAACAAAATAACCAAAGTCCATAGCAAATCCGGTTTGCGTTTCATCGATTGCCCCCCTCAAGGCACATCATCACGATGACAGCAGCGGTTTCCGTTCGTAGGCCGTGCAGCAGCGTCAAGCTTTAAAGGCCGGCATTTTGCGACAACGTGAACCTGCGCGCAAACGCTGACGTCAACCGACTGTCGGTTTGTCATAAAATTGCCCGACAACTTGCCCAAAGAACGCTTCAGGAGCAAAGACCATGGCCTATTGGCTGATGAAATCCGAGCCGGACGAACTCTCGATCAAAGGTTTGGAAAAACTCGGTAAAGCGCGCTGGGACGGGGTTCGCAACTATCAGGCGCGCAATTTCCTGCGGACGATGGCGGTTGGCGATGAGTTCTTTTTCTATCATTCCAGCTGCCCGGAGCCGGGGATTGCCGGGATTGGAAAAATAATCGAAGCGGCGTACCCGGATCCCACCGCACTGGAACCGGAAAGCCACTACTTCGACCCGAAGGCTACCCCCGAGAAAAACGCCTGGAGTGCGATCGATGTGGCGCATGTCGAGACGTTTGGGCGGGTATTGAAGCTCGATTACCTGAAGCAGCAGACGGCGTTGGCGCAAATGCCGCTGGTGCAGAAGGGTTCGCGGCTGTCGGTGATGCCGGTGACGGCGGAGCAGTGGGCGGCGGTGCTGGGATTGCGGTAACGGCCACAAAAAAGATCGCAGCCTTCGTCAGCGCCTACAGGGGAACGCATTCCAATGTAGGCGCTGACGAAGGCTGCGATCTTTTGACTTTCAGAATTTGTATTACTGAATGATCAGGTTGTTGAACAACAGATCCTCGACCACCGGTTTGCCGGTCTCGTCATTCATCACTTGCTGAGTCTGCTTCAGCGCTTCCTGACGCAGCTTTTCCTTGCCCTCGATGCTGCCCATCGCCTCAGTGCTCTGCTGGGTGAACAGCGCCACCAGCTGATTGCGGATCAGCGGCTCGTTGGCCTTGACCAGTTTGGTCGCCTCTTCGCCAGTCACGCGCAGCGCCACGTCGGCCTTGTAGACCTTCAGTTTCGGCGTGCCGTCCAACCCGTAATTGCCCACGAACGGCGGGCTCAGGGTGATGTAGTTGACCTTCGGCGCCTCGCCTTCTTTGGCTTCTTCGGCCCTGCCGAATCGCTGGTGCTGGAAGACGTCGCCAGTCCTGTCGCCAAGAAGAACGAAATCCTGCTGGACGTGCACGCCGCCGGGGTCAACTTCCCGGACACGCTGATCATCGAGGGCAAATACCAGTTCAAGCCGCCCTTCCCGTTTTCTCCGGGTGGTGAAGCGGCCGGCGTGGTCAGCGCTGTGGGTGAAAAGGTCAGCCATCTGAAAGTCGGCGACCGGGTCATGGCGCTGACCGGTTGGGGCAGTTTCGCCGAACAGGTCGCAGTGCCCGGCTACAACGTGCTGCCGATTCCGCCATCGATGGACTTCAACACCGCCGCCGCTTTCAGCATGACCTACGGCACCTCGATGCATGCGCTCAAGCAGCGCGGCAACCTGCAACCGGGCGAAACCCTGCTGGTGCTCGGCGCTTCCGGCGGCGTCGGCCTGGCGGCGGTGGAAATCGGCAAAGCCATGGGCGCACGGGTCATCGCCGCCGCCAGCAGCGCGGAAAAACTCGCCGTGGCCAAGGCCGCCGGCGCCGATGAGCTGATCAACTACAGCGAAACCAATCTCAAGGACGAAATCAAACGCCTCACCGATGGCCAGGGCGCCGATGTGATCTATGACCCGGTTGGTGGCGACCTGTTTGACCAGGCCGTCCGTGCCATCGCCTGGAACGGCCGACTGCTGGTGGTCGGTTTCGCCAGCGGGCGCATTCCCGAACTGCCGGTCAACCTCGCCCTGCTCAAGGGCGCAGCGGTGGTCGGCGTGTTCTGGGGCTCGTTCGCCCAGCGTCAGCCGCAGGACAACGCGGCCAACTTCCAGCAGCTGTTCGGCTGGTTCGCCGAAGGCAAGCTGAAACCGCTGGTGTCGCAGGTGTACCCGCTGAGTAATGCGGCGCAGGCGATCAATGATCTTGGACAGCGCAAAGCTGTGGGCAAGGTCGTGGTGCAGGTGCGCTGAGTTTTCTTTTTAAAAAAGCCAGAACTGTCCGCGCGGTAGTTCTGGCCTCTCTTTAGATGCGCAGACCCGAGATCAAAGCAACTCCCGAATTTCCACCGGCAACAGGCTCATGTATTTACGTGTCGGACTGTCCCGACAGCCCCGCACAATCGCGGGCACGCGCTTGTTCATCTTGGCGATCATCGCCAGACGCTGCTCATCCGGTAGTTGTTTCTTGTGGAATACATTCGAAAGATAAGCGCGAGTCTGCGCAAACACCGGCGAATCGATCCACGAATACTCGTCAATGTTTGCAAGGTTTTCGTTAATCGCACGGCATCTCAGCGCCTTCAGCTGCTGGTTGACATGAATCGGCTGGTCCAGATCAAGCCGGAAAACCATCGGTGCGATGAGTGTCTTTTCAGCGGGCTTGCCCGCATCAACCGCCCAAGGCTTGAAACGCCACTGTGCTACCGCGACCCTGACCGCTTCGGCCATATCGGGGTGATCACTTTGCACAATGGCGATCTCGTTGACCGAGCCATCCGCCCTGACGATGAAACGGACCTTCACCTCACCCGTAACGCCCGCCCTAGACAGTGCTTTTGGATAAATCGGTACGGGATTGTTTTCGGGTATCAACAACACCTCTGAAGCCTGCGCAAAACCGGCAACCACCAACAAACACAAAGCAAAAATCCATCGCATGATCCCGCCCCTTCACTACTGAAATGCCCTTCCAGGCAACAGCTCAAAGGTTACGGAGCAATGGTTTTTAACTGAATGGCGCTGCTTCGCCTTTATGCGCAGGACATTTCCTAAACCCATACGGTAAAACGGGCAAAAACGCCTCGCGGCCGTTAGCAGGTAATTTTTCTGACGGACATTTAGCCTCCGCTGGTGGAGCCAACATCCCCCGGCAGCAGGTGTTCCTGAATCTTCTGACTGCGGGACTGCATCAGTTGTCCCTTGTCATCGAAGCGCAGCACGATGAGCCAGTCATAGGTATCCACTGGCCATTTCGCTTGGCCGATCAGTGCCGGGCCATCACCGCCGAAAGCTGCGATGAGTTTGTTGATGTGCCCATGGTGCCAGGCAATCAGCACTGTCTTGGCCTGATTGCTCTCGCGCAACAGACTCACCAGCTTATCGACCTTGCTATTGGCAAATGGCTGTTCGATCGGCAATTGCAGACGTTGTGACAGAGGGATCAGCGTCTGACGAGGGCGGATGCTTTCCGGGCTGTCGGCGGTAGCAATGAGGCGCTGGGGCGTGAGTGCCTCGCCAGCCAGTTTCAGCGGATTGAAGTAGTCGGAATAGGCGGCGGCGCGCTGTTCACCGCGGGCATTGAGCTCCCTGCCGACATCGGGTTTTTCCGCATGCCGGACGATCAGCACCGTGACATTGCGCAGCCCCGGTGCAGCAGAATCTTGCGCGAAACTCAATGCCAGAACAGAAACGGTAAGGGCTACTGCCACCAACAATCGCGGCAGCAACATGCGAACCTTCAAGTCCATTATTTATCTCGGTTGACTCAGTCGGAGTGACTGATCACGAGTCTATGACAGCCATCGTCGACCGCTTCAAAAACGCCCTGTTCTTACAGCTGAGCGACAGGTTCGTAAAGGAACATGCGAGTTCCAACATTTTCCGCTGTTTGGTCGATGCGAACCGGTGCTATTTTCGGTAACGAAACTGTAACATTCGCATCCGCAGTCAAAACAAGAAATCTGGAGCTCTTGAATGTTTGCTTTCTTTCGTCCTGCCGCACATCAGGCTCCATTGCCTGAAGAAAAAATAGACAGCACGTACCGACGCCTGCGTTGACAGATCTTCGCCGGCATTTTCATTGGCTACGCGGGTTATTACCTGCTGCGCAAAAACTTCTCCCTGGCCATGCCGTACCTGATCGACGAAGGCTACAGCCGCGGTGATCTGGGGCTGGCGATGTCGGCCATTGCCATCGCGTATGGCTTGTCGAAATTCCTCATGGGCCTGGTCTCCGACCGTTCCAACCCGCGTTACTTCCTGCCGTTCGGCCTGTTGGTATCGGCCGGGGTGATGTTCGTTTTCGGTTTCGCGCCTTGGGCGACGTCCAGCGTGACCATGATGTTCATCCTGCTGTTCATCAACGGCTGGGCCCAAGGCATGGGCTGGCCGCCGAGCGGACGCACCATGGTGCATTGGTGGTCGCAGAAGGAACGTGGCGGTGTGGTTTCGGTGTGGAACGTGGCGCATAACGTCGGCGGCGGCCTGATCGGCCCGCTGTTCCTGCTCGGCATGGGCCTGTTCAACGACTGGCACGCGGCATTCTACGTACCGGCAGCGGTGGCGCTGGGTGTGGCGGTGTTTGCCTTCATCACCATGCGCGACACCCCGCAATCGGTCGGCCTGCCGCCGATCGAGAAGTACAAAAACGACTATCCGGAAGGCTACGACGCCAGCCACGAAGACGAATTCAGCGCCAAGGAAATCTTCGTCAAATACGTGCTGCGCAACAAAATGCTCTGGTACATCGCCATGGCCAACGTCTTCGTCTACCTGCTGCGCTACGGCGTGCTGGACTGGGCGCCGACCTACCTCAAGGAAGCCAAGGGTTTCACCGTGGATAAAACCTCGTGGGCCTATTTCTTCTACGAGTGGGCAGGTATTCCGGGCACGCTGCTGTGCGGCTGGATGTCGGACAAGATCTTCCGTGGCAACCGTGGCCTGACCGGCATGGTGTTCATGGCGCTGGTGACTGTTGCGACGCTGGTTTACTGGCTGAACCCGGCCGGCAACCCGACCGTCGACATGATCGCGCTGTTCTCGATCGGCTTCCTGATCTACGGCCCGGTGATGCTGATCGGCCTGCAAGCGCTGGAACTGGCACCGAAAAAAGCCGCCGGCACCGCTGCGGGCTTCACCGGCTTGTTTGGTTACTTAGGTGGTTCGGTGGCGGCCAGTGCAGCCATGGGCTACACCGTCGACCATTTCGGCTGGGACGGCGGTTTCGTCCTGCTGGTGGGTGCTTGCCTGTTGGCGATGGCCTTCCTTGCCCCGACGCTATGGCACAAGCAAGTCGCCAGTCAGAGCCGCGAAGCCGTCGCCTGATCGGCTTGTGACTGACAGCGTTTGAGCCGCGCCTCCAGATTCCGGTCTGGCATGGCGTGGCTGCGCAGGGCGTGGGCGGTCTGCTCGACATAATCGCGAGTGGTGCCGTAACGCCCTCTTGCGCTTTCGAACACCTGGCTCAGCACATGATCCGGCAAGTTGCCGGCATAGCTGGGCAGGTGTCGCTCCAGAACAAATCCCAACGCCTGCACCTGAGTGCCATCTTCGAGCCGGCAGTTGAGCCAGTGTGGCCGATACGACGGCACCGGCATCTCGCGTTTCCACAGGGCATACAGCGCGCTATCGAGATTGTCTTCCGGCAACCGGTAGGCGAAGCCGCTGCACGAGCCGCCACGATCCAGACCAAACACCAGCCCCGGCATTTCCGGCGTACCCCGGTGCTCGTGCGACCACAGGTACAAACCGCGATGGTAGCCATGCACGCGTCCACGTACTCGCTCCACCGCTGAGCACTCCGGGCGCCAGATCAGCGAACCGTAGGCGAACAGCCACACCGGCCCGCCCTTATGGCGCGCCATTGTCGATTGCATCGAGGCGAGAAGTTGTTCGTGCGTCAGCTGCGGCCCAAGATCGAGCCGCGGAGGGTAATTCAAATTCAGAAAAGCGTTTTCAATGGCGCTCATGGCGAATAGCGTTCAGCTCCCCGCGGGTAAAGAATTACTTAATAGAACGCACCGCTGTAACAATAAGGCACATATGTTTTAAGGCAATTTAAGTGCCATGGCACAGTTCTTAATTAATTGCCTGATGGATATATAACCTACCGATATTTACGCCATTGCATAAATACCGATCGGCTATATAGGGAGTTATAAAGAATCAGCCACGCGGCTCAAGAGCGAGGTGCGTAGGCGAACACGTCGGCGCGCATTTGATGAGCATCCATCCCCGCTTCCACCAGCGCGTCCAACGTGCCGTAGACCATGGCCGGCGAGCCGCTGGCGTAGACGTGCAGAGGTTTGAGATCCGGGAAGTCTTCGCAGACCGCCTCGTGCAGCATCCCGCAACGCCCTTCCCAGCCGCATTGGTCGCTGACGACTTTGTGCAGGAACAGATTGGGCAGCTTCAGCCACTCGTCCCAATGTTCGATGTCATAGAAGTCTTCCGGACGGCGCACACCCCAATACAGATGCACCGGGTGTTTGAAGCCCGCAGCGCGGCAGTGCTCGATCAGGCTGTGAATCTGGCCCATGCCGGTGCCGGCGGCAATCAGCACCAGTGGCCCGTCGGGCAATTCGGCAAGGTGGGTATCGCCGAACGGCAGCTCGACGCGCACCATCGCGTTGCGTTGCAGCTGCTCGATCAGGCTCAGCGCACTGGCTTCGCGCGCCAGCACGTGGATTTCCAGGTCACGTCCACCGTGCGGGGCCGAGGCCATGGAGAACGCCGACTTCTCGCCGCTCTCGCGCTCGATCATCAAATACTGCCCGGCGTGATAGCGCGGAGGTTTACCGGCCGGGGCTCGCAGGCGCACACGCCAGGTGTCGCCACCCACGTCCCGGCATTCGATGACCTGACACGACAGGCTGTGCACCGGCAGTTCTCCCAACGCGAGCACGCCATCCCACAGCAGGATGCAGTCTTCCAGCGGCTCGGCTATGCAAGTGTAGAACTCGCCATGGTCATGCACCTTGCCAGCCTGTTCGACCCGGCCTTCCACCAGCAGCGCCGCACACACGTGGCAATTGCCGTTGCGACAGCTTTGCGGGCAGTCGTAGCCCAGGCGCCGTGCACCATCGAGAATTCGCTCACCGGGCTGTATCTCAAGCACCGCTCCGGAGGGCTGCAGGGTTACACGCATCAATCTATTCCTAACTGATTCCAGATGGCATCGATCCGTTGGGTGACGGCGTCGTCCTTGACGATCACGCGGCCCCACTCGCGAGTGGTTTCGCCCGGCCACTTGTGGGTGGCATCCAGGCCCATTTTCGAACCCAGGCCGGAAATCGGCGAGGCGAAGTCGAGGTAGTCGATCGGCGTGTTATCGATCATCACCGTGTCGCGCTTGGGGTCCATGCGCGTGGTGATGGCCCAGATCACATCGTTCCAGTCCCGAGCGTTGATATCGTCGTCACAGACAATAACGAACTTGGTGTACATGAACTGTCGCAAAAACGACCAGACACCCAGCATCACGCGCTTCGCATGTCCCGGATAAGACTTTTTCATGGTCACGATGGCCATGCGATACGAGCAGCCTTCCGGCGGCAGGTAGAAGTCGGTGATTTCCGGGAACTGCTTCTGCAGAATCGGCACGAACACTTCGTTCAGCGCCACGCCCAATATCGCCGGCTCATCCGGCGGACGGCCGGTGTAGGTGCTGTGGTAGATCGGCTTGATCCGGTGGGTAATGCGCTCGACGGTAAACACCGGGAAGCTGTCAACTTCGTTGTAGTAACCGGTGTGATCGCCGTAAGGGCCTTCATCGGCCATTTCGCCCGGGTGGATCACGCCTTCGAGGATGATCTCGGCAGTGGCCGGCACTTGCAGGTCATTGCCACGGCACTTGACCAGTTCGGTGCGGTTGCCGCGCAAGAGACCGGCGAAAGCGTATTCAGAAAGGCTGTCCGGCACTGGCGTCACAGCGCCAAGGATGGTCGCCGGATCGGCGCCAAGGGCCACGGACACCGGGAACGGCTGGCCCGGGTGCTTCTCGCACCACTCGCGGTAATCCAGCGCGCCGCCACGATGGCTGAGCCAGCGCATGATCACCTTGTTGCGGCCGATCACTTGCTGACGGTAAATGCCGAGGTTCTGCCGCTCTTTGTTCGGACCTTTGGTGACGGTCAGGCCCCAGGTGATCAGCGGGCCGACGTCGCCGGGCCAGCAGGTCTGCACCGGCAGCATGGCCAGATCGACGTCGTCACCTTCGATGACCACTTCCTGGCACACCGCGTCTTTGACGACTTTCGGCGCCATCGAGATGATCTTGCGGAAGATCGGCAGTTTCGACCACGCGTCTTTCAAGCCCTTCGGCGGCTCCGGCTCCTTGAGGAAGGCCAGCAGCTTGCCGATTTCGCGCAGTTCGCTGACCGACTCGGCGCCCATGCCCATGGCCACCCGCTCGGGGGTGCCGAACAGGTTGCCGAGCACCGGGATGTCGTAGCCCGTCGGCTTCTCGAACAGCAGCGCCGGGCCCTTGGCCCGCAGTGTGCGGTCGCACACCTCAGTCATCTCCAGCACCGGCGAGACGGGAATCTGGATGCGTTTCAACTCTCCGCGCTGCTCAAGTTGCTGCACGAAATCCCGAAGATCCTTGAATTTCATTGACGATGGCACCCTCAAAATAGGCGTACATCCTACCTGCTCTGACGGGCAAACAGCAGCCCGTCAGAGCCTGGCATCGCTCAATTTTGACTAGCACCCAACAGCAACGGCGCAAACAACGGGCTCAGTCGGGCGTGGATTGTCTTTGCGATCAAGCAGGAACTGCAGGTCGCCGTCTTCACGACCATAAACGTAAAGGCTCCAGTTCGCTGCCAGCACCACGTCCTTGATTCCCAGGCTGATGACGCGTTCCATATTGCGCTTATTGAAGTCTTTGCACTGCTGGCGCAGCTTGTCATCGATAATCGGCGGGCAACCCGTCAAGCTGTACAGCCACGCCGGCTGGACATTACGACCGGCGTTGCCTTCGATGGCCGGCAACAATGCGGCGGCGTGGCTGTCGCCCCAGAACAACTTTGTCGCCCCACTCTCCGGATCGCCGCCCACCAGACATGACTTGGTCAGCGCCTTGTCTGTGCTCAAGTGCATGCATTTCGACTGCCCGGCGTTCCACTCCCGGGCAGGAAGCCGGAAATGACGAAAAAGACGTCAACCCCGACAAAACCGCCACTGAATGTATTGAAGCCGAAATGAAACAGTACGACGGGGATAACCGCCAATGCCCGTAATCCGTCGATATCACGGCGATTGCCAAACGTATGTATGAAAAACCTTTCTTCTTTTGGATACAAAGTCCCTGAAAGCGCGAAAGTTATCAGCAGCGTCCATTTCAAGCCAGATACAAATAATCCGGCGCAAAAAAAAACGCCCCCTTTCGGGAGCGCTCTTTTTAAACAGCTTTCGTATTACTTGCGCTTCATCGACAAGAAGAACTCATCGTTGGTCTTGGTCGTCTTCAGCTTGTCGATCAGGAACTCGATGGCCGCCACTTCGTCCATCGGGTGCAGCAGCTTGCGCAGGATCCACATGCGCTGCAGTTCGTCATCGGCGGTCAGCAACTCTTCGCGGCGGGTGCCGGAACGGTTGATGTTGATCGCAGGGAACACACGCTTCTCGGCGATCTTGCGATCCAGAGGCAGCTCCATGTTGCCGGTACCCTTGAACTCTTCGTAGATCACTTCGTCCATCTTCGAGCCGGTTTCAACCAGCGCGGTGGCGATGATGGTCAGCGAGCCGCCTTCTTCGATGTTTCGCGCAGCACCGAAGAAACGCTTTGGTTTCTCCAGGGCGTGAGCATCGACACCACCGGTCAGTACCTTGCCGGAGCTCGGGATCACAGTGTTGTAGGCACGGGCCAGACGAGTGATGGAGTCGAGCAGGATCACCACGTCTTTCTTGTGTTCGACCAGGCGTTTGGCCTTCTCGATCACCATTTCGGCAACCTGTACGTGACGGGTCGGCGGCTCGTCGAAGGTCGAGGCAACCACTTCGCCGCGCACGGTGCGCTGCATTTCGGTCACTTCTTCCGGACGTTCGTCGATCAGCAGAACGATCAGGTGAACTTCAGGATTGTTACGGGCGATGTTCGCTGCGATGTTCTGCAGCATGATCGTTTTACCGGCTTTCGGCGGTGCAACGATCAGACCACGCTGGCCTTTGCCGATCGGGGCGCACAGGTCGATCACACGACCGGTCAAGTCTTCGGTGGAACCGTTGCCGGCTTCCATCTTCATGCGCACGGTCGGGAACAGCGGGGTCAGATTCTCGAAGAGAATCTTGTTTTTCGCGTTCTCGGGACGATCGAAGTTGATCGTGTCGACCTTGAGCAGGGCGAAATACCGCTCGCCTTCCTTCGGAGGGCGAATCTTGCCAACGATGGTGTCACCGGTGCGCAAGTTGAAACGGCGGATCTGGCTTGGCGAGACGTAGATATCGTCCGGGCCGGCCAGGTAGGAAGCGTCAGCGGAGCGCAGGAAGCCGAAGCCGTCCTGGAGAATCTCCAGCACGCCATCACCGGAGATTTCCTCGCCGCTTTTAGCGTGCTTTTTCAGCAGGGAGAAAATCACGTCCTGCTTGCGCGAACGGGCCATATTTTCTATGCCCATCTGTTCGGCCAATTCGAGCAGTTCGGTAATCGGCTTTTGCTTGAGTTCAGTCAGATTCATATAGGAATGACGTAATCATTTATGGAGGGGGGGGAAATTAAGCTTTTGGCTTAATGAGGCCGCGCCGCGGAGAAGGCGACAGGATCGCGAACTAATTCGAAAAGGAGTGCGTCGGCGACGGCTAGCAGGGGGCAATGGAGAAACCAGTGCGGGGCCGAATGTACCACCTGAATTTCGGAGCGTCTAGCCCTGAATACGCAAAAAGCCCCGCTGGTTGCGGGGCTTTTTTTCAGGCACTTTACTGCGACGCTTAGATGTTGGCGTCGAGGAAAGCCGCCAGTTGCGACTTCGACAGGGCGCCGACTTTGGTCGCTTCAACGTTGCCGTTCTTGAACAGCATCAGAGTAGGGATACCACGCACGCCGTGCTTGGCCGGGGTTTCCTGGTTCTCGTCGATGTTCAGTTTGGCAACGGTCAGCTTGCCTTTGTAAGTCTCGGCAATCTCGTCCAGAACCGGAGCGATCATTTTGCAAGGGCCGCACCATTCAGCCCAGTAGTCGACCAGTACAGCGCCTTCGGCCTTGAGTACGTCGGCTTCGAAACTAGCGTCGCTAACGTGTTTGATAAGATCGCTGCTCATGGAATTCTCCAGGTTGTAAGCAAAAAAACGTGGCCCATCATATCCGCCCTTCCCCCGTTCAGGAAGCCGCAGATGATTGAGTCTTGCTATGGTGCCCTATGAGTTTGGGTATAGCTCAAGTCACGCCGTGGCGGGGGCGATGAAGGCGATTCCGGTGCGCAACGCAGCGTTGCGCACGTGTTCCTGCATGGCTTTTTGCGCGGCACCGGAGGCTCGACGGGCCAAAGCACGAAGGATCTTGCGGTGTTCCTGCCAGGTTTCCATGGCGCGCTCGGCGCGGATGAACGGTAGTTTCTGGCTTTCCAGAAAGATTTCCGCGCTGGCGGTAAGGATGCTGAGCATCGCCTGATTGCCGCTGGCCAGCAGGATTCGCCGGTGGAATTCGAAATCCAGCTTCGCCGCCGCCTCGAAGTCGCCGGCCTTCAGTTGCTCGCGCATGGCCGCGACGTTGTCTTCCAGCGCATCCAGATCAAACGTGCTCAACGTTACTGCCGCCAGCCCCGCCGCAAAGCCCTCCAGCGCGTAGCGCAATTGAAAGATATCCAGCGGCGACGCCTGCGCTGCGAACGACCAGCCCGGCGCGCTCTCACCGCGCGACAATTCCACCGGCGACTGCACGAAAACACCCTTGCCCGGCTGAATGCTTATCACGCCGAGCGCACTCAACGACGACAACGCTTCACGCAGCGAGGCCCGACTGACGCCCAACTGCAACGCCAGATCCCGTTGCGACGGCAAGGCATCGCCCGCGCCGAAACCTTGTTCGGTGATCAGTTTGCGGATCGCTTGCAGTGCCACTTCGGGTACCGCGCGGGAGATCGAGTTCATGGTTTTTCAGACGCGCCAGGCCAATGTGCGGCTAGTTGTAAAGCTATTCGCCGAGTCCGGCAAGTCGTGCCCCAGCGGGGTTCGGCGATTTCGGCCGATGCGCCATCGCAGTGCGAAAAACAACCTGACTGTTCAGACCAGTAAGACCGAGCAAAACCGCTGAAACCGTGGCCTGCCGAGGCAACCCCACGTATTGGCACGGCCCATGCTCTGTCCGATCGCAGAAATCACTTCCCGTCGATCCGGAGATTGTCCATGACCCAGCGTTACAGCGCCCTCCTCGCTTCCCTGTTTGCCGGCCTGCTGTTGTGCCAAGCCCCCGCCCACGCCGACGGTCTGGACGACGTGGTCAAACGCGGCACGTTGAAAGTCGCCGTGCCTCAGGACTTCCCGCCGTTCGGTTCGGTCGGCCCGGACATGAAACCCCGCGGCCTGGACATCGACACGGCAAAACTGTTGGCCGATCAATTGAAGGTCAAACTCGAACTGACCCCGGTCAACAGCACCAACCGTATTCCGTTTCTGACCACCGGCAAGGTCGACCTGGTGATTTCCAGCCTCGGCAAGAACCCTGAGCGCGAGAAAGTCATCGATTTCTCCCGCGCCTACGCACCGTTCTACCTCGCCGTGTTCGGCCCACCAGACGCTGCGATCACCACCCTCGAAGACCTCAAGGGCAAAACCATCAGCGTCACCCGTGGCGCCATCGAAGACATCGAATTGAGCAAAGTCGCCCCCGAAGGCGTGACCATCAAGCGCTTCGAAGACAACAACTCGACCATCGCCGCCTACCTCGCCGGCCAAGTCGATCTGATCGCCAGCGGTAACGTGGTCATGGTTGCGATCAGCGAGAAGAACCCGAAGCGTGTGCCGGCCCTGAAAGTGAAGCTCAAGGACTCGCCGGTCTATGTCGGCGTAAACAAGAACGAAGCGGCGCTGCTGGCCAAGGTCAACGACATCCTGACCACCGCCAAGGCTGACGGCGCGCTGGAAAAGAACTCACAGACCTGGCTGAAAGAGCCGCTGCCGGCCGATCTCTGATCGACTGCGCGGGAGACCTTCATGGCTTATCAGTTCGATTTCATGCCGGTGGTGCAGAACACCGACCTGCTGTTGCGCGGGGCGCTGTTCACCCTTGAGCTGACGGCCATCGGTGCGGTGCTCGGGGTGGGCGTGGGCATCGTCGGGGCGCTGGTGCGGGCGTGGAACATTCGCCCGTTCTCGGCGATCTTCGGCGTCTACGTCGAGTTGATCCGCAACACGCCGTTTCTGGTGCAATTGTTCTTTATCTTCTTCGGTCTGCCGTCGCTCGGCGTGCAGATTTCCGAGTGGCAGGCGGCGGTGCTGGCGATGGTGATCAACCTCGGCGCGTATTCGACCGAGATCATCCGCGCCGGCATCCAGGCGATTCCCAAAGGACAACTGGAAGCCGCAGCAGCGCTGGCAATGAGTCGCTTCGAGGCGTTCCGCCACGTGGTGCTGCTGCCGGCGCTGGGCAAGGTCTGGCCGGCCCTGAGCAGCCAGATCATCATCGTCATGCTCGGCTCGGCGGTGTGCTCGCAGATCGCCACCGAAGAGTTGAGCTTTGCTGCCAACTTCATTCAGTCGCGCAACTTCCGCGCCTTTGAAACCTATGCGCTGACCACACTGATCTACCTGTGCATGGCGCTACTGATCCGCCAACTGCTCAACTGGCTCGGTCGCCGCTACATCTCCAGGAGCAGCCAATGAGCGACTTCACGTTCTGGGACATCCTGCGCAACCTGCTGATCGGCCTGCAATGGACACTGGCATTGTCGCTGGTGGCGTTTATCGGCGGAGGGCTGGTCGGGCTGCTGATCCTGATCATGCGCATCTCGAAAAACGCCCTGCCGAGCAGCATCGCGCGCACCTGGATCGAGCTGTTCCAGGGTACGCCGCTGCTGATGCAACTGTTTCTGGTGTTCTTCGGCGTGGCGCTGGCCGGGATCGAAATCTCGCCGTGGATGGCGGCAGCGATTGCGCTGACGTTGTTTACCAGCGCTTATCTGGCAGAGATCTGGCGCGGCTGCGTCGAGGCGATTCCCAACGGTCAGTGGGAAGCTTCGTCGAGTCTGGCGCTCAATCCGCTGGAGCAATTGCGCTACGTCATCCTGCCACAGGCCCTGCGCATCGCCGTGGCGCCAACCGTGGGCTTCTCGGTGCAAGTGGTCAAAGGCACCGCTGTGACCTCGATCATCGGCTTCACCGAGCTGACCAAGACCGGCGGCATGCTCGCCAATGCCACGTTTGAACCGTTCATGGTCTATGGCCTCGTCGCCCTCGGCTACTTCCTGCTCTGCTACCCCTTGTCCCTCAGTGCGCGCTACCTGGAAAGGAGACTGCATGCCTCTGCTTAGAATTTCCGCCCTGCATAAATACTACGGCGATCACCACGTACTCAAAGGCATCGACCTCAGCGTCGAAGAAGGCCAGGTGGTGGCGATCATCGGCCGCAGTGGCTCGGGCAAATCGACCCTGCTGCGCACCCTCAATGGTCTGGAGTCGATCAACGACGGGGTGATAGAAGTCGACGGCGAATACCTCGACGCCGCACGCGCCGACTTGCGCAGCTTGCGGCAGAAGGTCGGCATGGTGTTCCAGCAGTTCAACCTGTTCCCGCACCTGACGGTTGGCGAAAACGTGATGCTCGCGCCGCAAGTGGTGCAGAAAGTACCGAAGGCCAAGGCGGCGGAGCTGGCGCGCAAGATGCTTGAGCGTGTGGGGCTGGGCGAGAAGTTTGATGCCTTTCCGGATCGGCTGTCCGGCGGGCAGCAGCAACGGGTGGCGATTGCCCGGGCTTTGGCGATGTCACCGAAAGTGCTGCTGTGCGACGAGATCACCTCGGCGCTGGACCCGGAACTGGTCAACGAGGTTCTCAGCGTGGTTCGTCAATTGGCCAGGGAGGGCATGACGCTGATCATGGTCACCCACGAAATGCGTTTTGCCCGCGAGGTGGGGGATAAGTTGGTGTTCATGCATCACGGCAAGGTGCATGAGGTGGGGGACCCGAAGGTGTTGTTTGCCAATCCGCAGACGCCGGAGCTGGCGAATTTTATTGGGACCGTTGAAGCCGCCGGTTAACGATCATTCCCACGCTCCGCGTGGGAATGCAGCCCGGGTGCTCTGGATCAAGGCTTTGAGCTCTGCGCGTTGGCGCCAGCGTTTGATCGTGGCACGATGTCGGGGTTATCGACCGAGACCCCCTGACCATGCCGCAATCCCAAGCCAAGAATCTGTCCCTGATCGCCGCAATCGACCTGGGCTCGAACAGCTTTCACATGGTCGTGGCCAAGGCCCAGAACGGCGAGATCCGTATTCTCGAGCGCCTCGGCGAGAAGGTTCAACTGGCCGCCGGCATCGACGATGAGCGCAAGCTCAACGAAGAATCGATGCAACGTGGCCTCGATTGCCTCAAGCGTTTTGCCCAACTGATCAACGGTATGCCGCTGGGCGCCGTGCGCATCGTCGGCACCAACGCCCTGCGCGAAGCGCGCAACCGCCTCGAATTCATCCATCGCGCCGAAGAAATCCTCGGCCATCCGGTGGAAGTCATCTCCGGCCGTGAAGAAGCGCGCCTGATTTATCTCGGCGTTTCGCATACCCTCGCCGACACCCCTGGCAAACGTCTGGTCGCCGACATCGGCGGCGGCAGTACCGAGTTCATCATCGGTCAGCGCTTCGAACCACTGCTGCGCGAAAGCCTGCAAATGGGCTGCGTCAGCTTCACCCAGCGCTACTTCAAGGACGGCAAGATCACCCCGGCCCGTTATGCTCAGGCGTACACGGCGGCGCGGCTGGAGATCATGAGCATCGAACACGCCCTGCATCGCCTGACCTGGGATGAAGCCATCGGCTCCTCGGGCACCATCCGCGCCATCGGTCTGGCGCTGAAGGCCGGCGGGCATGGCACAGGTGAAGTGAATGCTGAAGGCCTTGCGTGGCTCAAGCGTCGACTGTTCAAGCTCGGCGATGTCGACAAAATCGACTTCGACGGCATCAAGCCCGACCGTCGGGCAATCTTCCCGGCCGGTCTGGCGATTCTCGAAGCGATTTTCGACGCGCTCGAACTGCAACGCATGGATCACTGCGAAGGCGCCCTGCGAGAAGGCGTGCTCTACGACCTGCTGGGTCGCCATCACCATGAAGACGTGCGCGAACGCACCCTGACCTCGCTAATGGAGCGCTACCACGTCGACCTGGAACAAGCGGCGCGGGTTGAACGCAAAGCCCTGCACGCCTTCGATCAGGTGGCCGTGGACTGGGAACTGGATGACGGTATCTGGCGCGAACTGCTGGGCTGGGCGGCGAAAGTGCACGAAGTCGGCCTCGACATCGCCCACTATCACTACCACAAGCACGGCGCCTACCTGATCGAACACTCGGATCTGGCCGGGTTCTCACGCGAAGACCAGCAAATGCTCGCCCTGCTGGTTCGCGGCCATCGCCGCAATATTCCCAAGGACAAATTCGCCGATTTTGGCGAAGACGGCGACAAGCTGATCCGCCTGTGCGTACTGCTGCGCTTTGCGATCCTGTTCCACCACATCCGCGGCACCCAGGCGATGCCGCAAGTGGTGCTGCATGCCAAGGGCGACAACCTTGATGTGGAGTTCCCCGAGAATTGGCTGGATGAGAATCAGCTGACTCAAGCGGATTTCGGCCTCGAAGCCGATTGGCTGATGCGGGTTGGCATCGCCCTCACCGTTCACTGATCACCCTGTGGCGAGGGGATTTATCCCCGATGGGCTGCGGAGCAGTCCCAGCATTCTTGGCGAAAAAGACCGGGGCCGCTTCGCGCCCCATCGGGGATAAATCCCCTCACCACGAATGACTGCATGCAGGTACAAAAAAGGCGATCCCATGGGATCGCCTTTTTTATTGGGCTGAAGGTCAGCTGCTCACCGGCAAAATCGGGCTACCCAACCGCTCCAGCAACGTCGCCTGCGCACTGCGCGGGTTCTGATTACCGGTTGGTGTGTTACGGATGTAACGGCCATCCGATTGCAGGCTCCAGCTGTGGGTGTTGTCGGTCAGGTACAGCTCCAGCTCCTTCTTCACACGGGTCAGCAGCTTCTTGCCTTCCACCGGGAAGCAAGTCTCGACGCGCTTGTCGAGGTTGCGCTCCATCCAGTCGGCGCTGGAGAGGAACATCTGCTCCTCGCCGCCGTTGAGGAAATAGAACACTCGGGTGTGTTCCAGGAATCGACCAATGATCGAGCGCACATGAATGTTGTGCGAAACCCCGGCAATGCCCGGCCGCAGGCAGCACATGCCACGCACCACCAGATCGATACGCACGCCGGATTGGCTGGCCTTGTACAGCGCGCGGATGATCTTCGGATCGGTCAGCGAGTTGAACTTGGCGATGATGTGCGCCGGTTTGCCTTCGACGGCGAACTGGGTTTCGCGGGCAATCATGTCGAGCATGCCCTTCTTCAGGGTGAACGGCGCATGCAACAGCTTCTTCATGCGCAGCGTCTTGCCCATGCCGATCAACTGACTGAACAGTTTGCCGACGTCTTCGCACAAGGCGTCGTCGGAGGTCAGCAGGCTGTAGTCGGTGTAGAGCTTGGCGTTGCCGGCGTGGTAGTTACCGGTGCCGAGGTGCGCGTAACGCACGATCTCGCCCTGTTCGCGACGCAGAATAAGCATCATCTTGGCGTGGGTCTTGAAGCCGACCACGCCGTAGATCACCACTGCCCCGGCCGCTTGCAGACGGCTGGCCAGTTGCAGGTTGGACTCTTCGTCGAAGCGCGCCCGCAGCTCGATGACCGCCGTCACTTCCTTGCCGTTACGCGCGGCATCCACCAGCGCATCGACGATTTCCGAGTTGGCGCCGGAGCGATACAGCGTCTGGCGCACGGCCAGAACATGCGGGTCTTTCGCGGCTTGACGCAGCAGATCGACCACCGGGGTGAACGACTCGAACGGGTGCAGCAGCAAAATATCCTGCTTGCTCACCACGCTGAAAATGTTCTCGCTGTTTTGCAGCAGTTTCGGGATCTGCGGGGTGAACGGCGTGTATTGCAGCTCCGGATGGCTGTCCAGGCCGGTGATGCTGAACAGTCGCGTCAAGTTGACCGGGCCGTTGACCTGATACAGCTCGGTCTCGCTGAGGTTGAACTGCTTGAGCAGATAGTCCGAGAGGTGTTTCGGGCAGGTGTCGGCGACTTCCAGACGCACCGCATCACCGTAGCGACGCGAGAACAACTCGCCACGCAGAGCGCGGGCCAAGTCTTCGACGTCTTCGGAATCGAGCGCCAGGTCGGCGTTTCGGGTCAGACGGAACTGGTAGCAGCCCTTGACCTTCATGCCTTGGAACAGGTCATCGGCGTGGGCGTGGATCATCGACGACAGGAACACATAGTTGTCGCCAGCGCCGCCGACTTCTTCCGGCACCTTGATGATGCGCGGCAGCAGGCGCGGTGCCGGGATGATCGCCAGACCGGAGTCGCGACCGAAGGCGTCGATACCTTCGAGTTCAACGATGAAGTTCAGGCTCTTGTTCACCAGCAACGGGAACGGGTGCGTCGGGTCGAGGCCGATCGGGGTGATGATCGGCGCGATCTCGTCGCGGAAATAACGACGAACCCAGGTCTTGAGCTTGGTCGTCCAGTTGCGGCGACGGATGAAGCGCACCTGATGCTTTTCCAGCTCTGGCAGCAGGATGTCGTTGAGGATCGCGTACTGGCGATCAACGTGACCGTGGACCAGTTCGCTGATCCGCGCCAGCGCTTGATGCGGTTGCAGACCATCGGCACCGGCCTGTTCACGGGCAAAGGTGATTTGCTTTTTCAGGCCGGCAACGCGGATTTCGAAGAATTCGTCGAGGTTGCTGGAGAAGATCAGCAGGAACTTCAGCCGCTCCAGCAACGGATAGGACTCGTCCAGCGCCTGTTCCAGCACGCGGATGTTGAACTGCAGTTGCGAGAGCTCACGGTGGATGTACAGGCTGCTGTCATCCAGGCCTGGAATCGCAATCGCCGGCACCGCCGCAGCGGGTTCGGTGACCGGCGCAGGTGGTGCAGGCTCCAGCTCCGGCGGAGTTTCGGTGATTTGTTCCACCACCGGCTGAGCTTCTTTTACTGCAACTTCAGTGAGTCCTTCGGTATTCATTGAATGTTCCTGGGAGGGCTATTTCTGCTCTCGTAACAATTGAGCGGCGCGGACAGCAAAATAAGTCAGGATGCCATCAGCACCGGCACGTTTAAAGGCGGTCAGTGATTCGAGAATCACCGCCTCGCTCAACCAGCCATTCTGGATCGCCGCCATGTGCATGGCGTATTCGCCGCTAACCTGATAGACGAAGGTCGGCACCTTGAAGGCATCTTTTACCCGGAAAAGAATGTCCAGGTACGGCATGCCCGGCTTGACCATGACCATGTCCGCGCCTTCAGACAAGTCCGCGCCGACTTCGTGCAGCGCTTCTTCGCTGTTGGCCGGGTCCATCTGATAAGAAGCCTTGTTCGCCTTGCCAAGGTTCGAGGCCGAACCCACGGCATCGCGGAAAGGCCCGTAATAGGCGCTGGCGTACTTGGCCGAGTAGGCCATGATCCGCACGTTGACGTGGCCGGCGATTTCCAGCGCTTCGCGGATCGCCTGAATGCGCCCGTCCATCATGTCCGACGGGGCAACGACCTGAGCGCCGGCCTCGGCGTGGGACAGCGCCTGGCGCACGAGCGCATCGACGGTGATGTCGTTCTGTACGTAGCCTTCCTCGTCGAGAATGCCGTCCTGACCGTGGGTGGTGAACGGGTCGAGCGCGACGTCGGTGATCACGCCCAGTTCCGGGAAGCGATCACGCAGGGCGCGAGTGGCGCGCTGGGCGATGCCTTCGGGATTCCAGGCTTCGGCGGCGTCGAGGGATTTGAGTTCTGCAGGCGTGACCGGGAACAATGCCAGCGCCGGAATCCCCAGTTCGACCCACTTGGCGGCTTCTTCAAGCAGCAAATCGATGGTCAAGCGCTCTACACCCGGCATCGAAGCCACGGCTTCGCGGCGGTTTTCACCGTCGAGCACGAAGACGGGCAGGATCAGGTCGTCGACCGTCAGTACATTTTCCCGCACCAGCCGACGCGAAAAATCATCACGGCGATTGCGACGCAGGCGGGTGGCGGGGAACAAACGGTTGGCAGGGGTAAAGCTCACGGCAGACTCCTGAGCCCGCGCAAACGGGCGAGCGTGACAGTTATAGACGGCCATTATGACGAACAGATTACAGTTGTGCGCACCCCGTGACATGTAGCCGCATTCCATTGTCTGTGTAGGAAATGTTCACGTCGAGACACATTTGGACACTTTCCTGAATGTGTTTGAAGGGTTAGGCTGCGCGTTCATTTCGCCAGCACCCAGACAATGCTCCAACAATTTCTGCATGACTTCGGCTACTTTGCCCTTTTTCTCGGCACGTTCTTCGAAGGCGAAACCATCCTGGTGCTCGCGGGTTTCCTCGCGTTTCGCGGATACATGGATATCAACCTGGTCGTGGTCGTGGCGTTCTTCGGCAGTTATGCCGGCGATCAGTTGTGGTACTTCCTGGGGCGCAAGCACGGGCGCAAATTGCTTGCACGCAAACCGCGCTGGCAATTGATGGGCGACCGGGCGCTGGAGCACATCCGTAAGCATCCGGACATCTGGGTTCTGAGTTTCCGCTTCGTTTATGGGTTGCGCACGGTGATGCCCGTGGCGATCGGCTTGTCGGGTTATCCACCGGGACGTTACCTGCTGCTGAACGGTATCGGCGCAGCGATCTGGGCCACCGCACTGGCTGCTGCCGCTTACCATTTCGGCGCTGTGCTCGAAGGCATGCTCGGCAGCATCAAGAAATACGAGCTGTGGGTACTCGGCGCGTTGCTGGTGCTGGGTGTTGGCCTGTGGCTGCGCCGCCGCTTCAAGAATGCCCGTTTGGCGAAGCAGGTTTACGCCGACGAGCAGGCAGCGAAAGCCGCGCACTTGCATCAGATCGAGCAGGCCAAAGTCGCCGACCCTAAGACGCCAAACGAGTAATTCGCTGGCGAACGCCATACAGCCCGATGCCACTGAGCAGGCTGTAACCGAGCAAGCCAGCCCAGGCCACCGGGCTGGCCGGCCATAGCCCGACCAGCGGCGCCAGCCACACCAGCGGCAGATTCGACGCCAACCGCAACAGCTCGACCTTCAGCGCCCACGGGCGATTCTCCAGGGCCACGCCCAACGCAAACAGACCGAACGCCACCGCCCCCCAACCGAGCACCAGCGCGGCGCTAGGCAGAGTGGTTTCCAGATTCATCAGGTAACTTCCCAGCGCGATATAGACGCAGAATTGCGCCGCCACGTACCACTGCTGTCGGCTCTCGAGCGGTATGTCGAATTTGCGAAACCGGGTCAGGTCCGGCTTGTTCAGCGGGTACTTCGCCGCCACATCCGCCGGACGCCAACCGGTGCGCATAAACCAGATCCGCAGCTTGTCCCACATGCTCTCCGTGCGCCGCGCGTCATCCCACAACTGCGCATAAAACTGCAGGTTGGCCCACAACGGATTCCAGCTCGCCAATGGCGTGGTCACGCCGAAAATCACCGGTTCGTTGTCGTCCTCTTCCTGGAACGAGCCAAACAGCCGATCCCAAATAATGAACACCCCGCCGTAGTTGCGATCCATGTAGAGAGCGTTCTGTGCATGGTGAGCCCGATGATTGGATGGCGTGACGAAGAACCATTCGAACCAGCCAAGCTTGGGAATGTGCTGGGTGTGCACCCAAAACTGATAGAGCAGATTCAGCGCCGCAACGCTGACGAACACCAGCAGCGGCACGCCAAGTACGGCCATCGGCAGGTAGAAGATCCAGCTCAGCAGAAATCCGGTGCTGGTCTGGCGCAACGCCGTCGAGAGGTTGTACTCCTCGCTCTGGTGATGCACCGAATGCGCCGCCCAGAGGATGTTGCGTTCATGGCCCATGCGGTGCAGCCAGTAATAGCAGAAGTCATAGAGAATGAAAGCGAACACCCAGACCCAGAGGCTCTGCGCCGGCAGCCTGAGCAACGCCAGATGTTCCAGGGCAAAGGCATAGGTCACAAGGCCGACGCCTTTGGTCAGCAGCCCGGTAGTGGTCGACAGCACACCGGTGCTGATGCTGTTCACCGCATCAGCCAGGCGATAGTGGCTGACCCCGCGCCAACGGTCGGCGATCAGCTCCACCACAATCAAAACAAAGAAAAACGGCACCGCATACAGAATGAAGTTCATGACGTGTTCCGAGCCAATTCCATGCAACAGATCGTAGGCCTGAGCGCGAATTTACCCTATGGCAACGCGCGACAAATTAGTGGACATTTAGCGCCATGAAACTGGAGAGAAACCCATGAGCAAAAAAGTTGCAGTGATCCTGTCCGGCAGTGGCGTTTACGACGGAGCAGAAATCCAGGAAAGCGTCATCACCCTGCTACGCCTTGATCAACGCGGCGCGCAGGTACAGTGCTTCGCCCCGAACATTGCGCAATTGCATGTAATCAATCACCTGACCGGCGACGAAATGCCCGAGTCGCGCAACGTGCTGGTGGAGTCGGCGCGCATCGCCCGGGGCAACATCAAGGACATTCGTGAGGCCGACGTCGACGACTTCGATGCGCTGATCGTGCCGGGTGGCTTTGGGGCGGCGAAGAACCTGTCGAACTTCGCCATCGAAGGCGCCGGCTGCACCGTGCAGCCAGACGTTCTGGCCCTGGCCGAAGCGTTTGCCGAAGCAGGCAAACCAGTGGGGCTGATCTGCATCTCGCCGGCACTCGCGGCAAAGATCTACGGCCCGGGCGTGACCTGCACCATCGGCAACGATGCCGACACCGCCACCGCGATGAACAAGATGGGCGCCACCCACGAAGAGTGCGCAGTGACCGACATCATCGAAGACAAGGCACGCAAACTGGTGACGACCCCGGCTTATATGCTGGCGCAGAACATCAGTGAAGCGGCTTCGGGGATTAACAAACTGGTCGACCGCGTCCTTGAGTTGACTCACGAGAACGACGCCTGATCCGATCATGCTGAAGAGCTTTTGTGGTGAGGGGATTTATCCCCTCACCACAGATATTCGGATGAATCAGGATTGGCGTGAAAGACGGGTGAGGATTCGGTCCAGCGCATTGGCAAACGCCTGCTTCTCGCGCTCGCCAAACGGCGCCGGGCCGCCGCTCATCTGGCCTTGTTCACGCAGATCGGTGAACAGATTGCGCACGGCCAGGCGCTCGCCCATGTTCTGCGCATCGAACTCTTTGCCTCGCGGATCAAGCGCCGCCACACCCTTTTTCACCAACCGATCGGCCAGCGGAATATCGCTGCAGATCACCAGCTCACCGGGCACGGCGTGCTCGACCAGATAATCGTCCGCCGCATCCGGGCCGCTGGGCACCACGATCAACTTGACGATGGCCAGCCCCGGTTTGGTCTGCGGCTGCCCCGCCACCAGCACCACTTCGAACTGGCGCTTGAGCGCGAACTTCACCACCAGATCCTTCGCCGCCCGTGGACAGGCGTCGGCATCGATCCATACACGCATGTTGTTTTCCTCAATTCAAAAAGCATCGCGGGCAAGCCCGCTCCCACAAGGTTAACGCTAAACCTGTGGGAGCGTGGCTTGCCCGCGAATGTGAGCGCAGCGAATGTCGTTAGGCGGCGACTCGCTTCTTCTCAGCCAGCCGACTACGGCTATACAGCACGATGATCGCCACAATCGCCACTGCCTGGGCCGTCAGCGAATAGGCATCGGCATGAATCCCCAGCCAGTCGAAATCGAAGAACGCCACCGGCCGCGTGCCGAAAATCCCCGCTTCCTGCAACGCCTTCACGCCATGCCCGGCAAACACCACCGACAGCGCGCACAGCAGCGCGGCGTTGATGCTGAAGAACAGCGTCAGCGGCAGTTTGGCCGACCCGCGCAGGATCACCCAGGCCAGACCGACCAGCAACACAAGCGCCGTCGCACCGCCTGCCAATACCGCGTTGTGTCCGGCAGGACCGGCCTGCAACCACAGGGTTTCGTAGAACAGGATCACTTCGAACAGCTCGCGATACACCGAGAAGAACGCCAGGATCGCGAAGCCAAAACGCCCGCCACCGCCGACCAGACTGCTCTTGATGTAATCCTGCCAGGCTGCTGCGTGACGGCGGTCGTGCATCCACACACCGAGCCACAACACCATCACACTGGCGAACAGCGCCGTAGCGCCCTCGAGCAATTCACGCTGCGAGCCGCTGACATCGATCACATACGCCGCCAGCGCCCAAGTCCCCAGGCCGGCCAGCAACGCCAGGCCCCAACCAACGTTAACGCTGCGCACCGCCGATTGCTGACCGGTGTTGCGCAGGAACGCGAGGATCGCCGCCAGCACCAGAATCGCTTCCAGGCCTTCGCGCAGCAAAATCAGCAGACCGGAGATAAAGCTCAGCGACCAGCTCAAACCATCGCTGCCGAGCAGACCGGCGGATTCCTTGAGTTTGGCCTTGGCCGCGTCCAGACGCTGTTCGGCCTGGGCCACCGGTAACCCGTCCTGCAACGACTGCCGATAAGCCATCAGGGATTTTTCAGTGTCCTTGCGCACATTCGCGTCGACGTTATCCAGCGAACTCTCGACCAGTTCGAAGCCTTCCAGATACGCCGCCACCGACAGGTCGTAAGCCTGATCGTGGTCGCCAGCGCGGTAAGCCGCGAGGCTCTTGTCCAGCGTTGCAGCGGTGTAGTCGAGCAACTGCGCCGGGCCACGCTTGACCTGCGGCGGCTGCGCACGCTGGGCACGGAACGTGGCGGCGGCTTGCGCGCCTTCGGCAATTTGCACTTCGGCCGGGGTCTGGCGGGCCAGATCGGCGATGTTGTAGGTCTGCCCGGATTTGGCTGCCGAGGCATTGGCGCTGAGCCCGGCGACGTATGTCGCCATGTCCCAGCGCTGGCGATCATCCAGTTGATCGGCAAACGACGGCATATCGGTGCCTTCGACACCTTGACCGAGGGTGCTGTAGATCGCGTAGAGGCTCAGGTGATCCAGACGGGCGGCGTCGCGCAGGTTGGCCGGGGGCGGTGTCAGGCCGACACCGGCCGGGCCATCGCCCGCACCGGTTTCACCGTGGCACACCGAGCAGTGCTGGGCGAAGAGTGGCGCGGCCCGCGCCGGATCGGGCGTGATGACCGGCGCCTGGCTGACCTCATAGGCCACGGCCAGTTTCGCCCCCAGTTGCCGCGCCTGACGGGCAACTTCCGCGCCGTCCTGCCGAGCGGTGACCGCCGCGCGCAAGGCAATCACACCTTGCTCCAGCCCGGCCTTTTCCGGTTTCGCTGGCAAATCCGCGATCAGCCCCTGCAACACCTGAATGAACTCCAGTTGCTCGCGGTATTCGGAGTCGTCGACGACCTTGCCCGCTTCCACCGTCGGCGGATAGTCGGCACTGATGTAATCGAGCATGTGCAGCGCTTGCGGCGCGCCTTCCACCGTATCGGCCAACAGGTTTGAGCAACTCAGGGCGCACAACGGGAACAACAGCCAGGCCAGAAAACGGGACGGCGCAGTCATGAACGAATCTCAATTGGTAATACGAAGTAACACATTGTTCACTTCCAATGAGATTCCCTCAAGCTTTGTCAGCGCGGCGGTCGTTTTTTTCAGCGTAACGGTGCAGCTTTTGTCCGGTAATGTGCGTGCATGAACTCGACGAACACCTGCACCTTGAGTGCGACATGCCGGGGCAAACAGCCCTTATACTGCGTCACCTCCCGCCCTTGCCGTTCAAGGAAGAACCTGTCTCCATGCGCCGTAGCCTGCCGTTTTTTCTGTTGTTCAGCGCCCTCATGCAACTGAACGGTTGCGCCGCTTACCGCGATTACGATGCAGAGATGCAGCAGACCATCGATCAGATGGCGGCGGGCAATCTCAACGAAGCGCTCTACCTGATGGAGCTGAATAATCCCTGGGAAGACAAGGATCTGCTGTATTACCTGGAAAGAGGCGCCATTCTCAGCGCCGGCACGGCCCTGCCAAAAAGTCAGGAAGCCTGGCGCGCGGCTGACCGGATGATTTTCCAGCGCGAAGAGGCCGATCCCTCCGCAGGCATGAAGCTGCTGGCCCGGTTCGGCAATGAAATGGGCACCATGCTGGTCAACGACAAGCTGTTGCGCTACGAAGGTTACGACTACGAAAAAGTCATGCTGACCACCGAGATGGCCCTCAACCAACTGGCGGAAAACGATTTCGACGGTGCCCGCGCCGACATCAAAAAGACCCACGAGCGCGAAACCCTGATTGCCCGCCAGCGGGAACGGCAATACGAAGAAGCTGAAGAACAGGCCAAAAGCCAAGGGATCACGTTGCGTTACAAGGATCTGCAAGGCTATCCGGTCACTGTCCTCGACGCCCCGCAAGTGGTTGAACTGAAGAACGGCTATCAGAGTGCATTCAGCCATTACCTGGCGGGCTTCACCTATGAAGCGTTGGGCGAACGCACGCTCGCGGCACCGGGTTATCGCCAGGCCATTGAGTTACGCCCGGGCGTACCGTTTCTCGAGAAAGCCTTGCGCAACCTGGACAAGCCCGCGCCGACAGCGGATGAAAGCGAGATCCTGGTCGTTGTCCAGGCCGGTTTCGCGCCGGTGCGCAGTTCGGTGCAAGTGCCGATCCCGGTGCGGCTGAACGAAAACCTGACGATTGTCGCGCCGATCTCGTTTCCGGTGATGGTGCCCGATACGATCACACCGCCTGTTCCGAGTGTGCTCGTCGACGGAAAACAATACCCATTGACGATGATCAACAGCGTTACTGACATGGCCATGCGTACTTTGCGCGATGACATGCCGGCGATCATCTCTCGCGCCATGTTCCGCGCCAACATGGCCGCCATCAGTCAGGCTCAAAAGAATGAACGCGATCCGGCCAAGGCTTCGCTGGTGGTTACTGAACACGATCCTTTCGAAGAGGCGGATACGCGCACCTGGCGCACCCTTCCGGACAAAACCCTGGTCGCCCGTCTACGCCTGAAAAAAGGTCTGCATCGCGTGAGCTTCCCGTACTTGCGCGCAGCGGACGGGTTCACCGTGCGTGTCGACCAGAACCATCAGGTGTTCAACCTGCGGGTATTCATGGGCGTGACCTACTACGTGGGGTCTTCGCTGGTGCTACCCGAAGTACCAGAGCCTGCTAACGCTGGCAGTCCCGGGCAGTAATGGCACCTAACTAACCGATGCAATTAAAAAGCTATTACATAGCCACTAGCACCCGCTTATAATGCCGCGCCCTCGCTATCGCGATGCGGCATAAAAGCTCCTCTGGTTATGAGGAATTGGCAGGAGGCCAACGCCACTGTCGATGGGTCACACCAGCCCGACCAGCATCCGCGGCTGTAGTTACTCCAGGGAAGAAGTACCCCCATGGCATTCCGCGCCCCCACTCTGATTGCGCTCAGCGCCGTCACTCTGCTGTCCGGCTGTTCGGCGTTTCGCAACTACGACTCCGAGCTGGCCCAGACCAACCAGCAACTGGCTTCCGGCAATGTCGATGCCGCGCTGACCCTGCTGGAAAAGAACAACACCAGCGCCGACAAAGACCTGCTCTATTACTTCGAGAAAGGTGAACTGCTGCGCGCCAAGGGCGACTTGTCCGGCAGCCAGAACGCCTGGACCAGCGCCGACCAGGTGGTGGGTCAGTGGGAAGACGCGGTCAAGCTCGACACCGGCAAATACCTGGCCCAGTTCGGCAGCTTCATCGTCAACGACAAGGTTCGCCGCTACGAAGGCTACGACTACGAAAAAGTCATGCTGACCACGCAAATGGCCCTGAACCTGCTGGCGGTCAATGACTTCGACGGCGCGCGCACTGCGATCAAGAAGACTCACGAACGCGAAGCGGTGATCGCCGACCTGCGCGACAAGGAATACCTCAAGAGCGAGGAAGAGGCCGAGAAAGAAGGCATCAAGACTCAGTACAAGGATCTGCAGGGCTATCCGGTCGCCAGCCTCGATGCGCCGGAAGTGGTCGGCCTGAAGAACAGCTACCAGAGTGCGTTCAGCCATTACCTGGCCGGTTTCGTTTACGAAGCCCTTGGCGAAAAAGACCTGGCTGCACCGGGCTACCGCAAGGCCGCAGAACTGCGCCCGAACACGCCGCTGCTGGAACAGGCGCTGGTCAACCTCGACAAGCCGACCAAGAGCGATGACAGCGACATCCTGATCGTGGTGCAAAGCGGTCTGGCGCCGTCCCGCGATTCGATTCGCGTGCCACTGCCGCTGCCAATCTCCAACAACGTGGTGATCACGCCGCTGTCGTTCCCGATCATCAAGCCTGACACCTCCACCGCGCCGTTCGCGCAGATCGGTGTCGACGGCCAGCAAGTCAACCTGACCGGCCTCAACAGCACCACCGCCATGTCTCGCCGCGCCCTGCGCGACGACATGCCGGGGATTATCCTGCGCACCACCGTGCGCGCGATCACCAAAGGCGTGGCGCAGAAGCAGATCAACGAAACCAATCCACTGGCCGGTCTGGCCGTGGGTATCTCTTCAGCTGTGCTCGAAGGTGCCGATACCCGTACGTGGCGCACGCTGCCGGACAACACCCAGGTGGTGCGTCTGCGCTTGAAGAAAGGTGAACACCAAGTCACTCTGCCGAGCGCTGTGGGCGGTTCGGTGGTCAAGGTCACCGTCGATCAGCGTTATCAGGTGATCAGCCTGCGTGCCGTGGGCAATCAGGTGTTTGCTGGCGGTCTCGCCGCCCACGTGATCCCGAGCGCCGCTGCGACCAACGTCGCCAGCCTCAAACAACCTTAAGAACGGAGTCTTTGCATGCGCTTCAAATTCATCGCCGTCGCCGCCCTCGCCATGCTGGCCAGCGGCTGCGCCACCCCGCCACCTCCTGAGCCGGGCAGCGCCGCGAGCAAAGTCGTGGCCATGGGGCCGCAAAAACACATCGTCGTCGGCGCCATGCGCGTCGCCCGCGAAAACGGCTTCATGACCGTCAATGTGCAGTTGAGCAACACCCTCAACAGCAACAAGATTTTCTACTACCGCTTCGCCTGGCTCGGCCCTGAAGGCTTCCCGGTCGCGGAAGAAGAAGTCTGGAAAAGCCAGATGATGTACGGCGCGCAGACCAGCTTCGTCCAGGCTATCGCCCCGACGCCGAAAGCCGTGGATTTCCGTCTGGAAATCAAGACGCCTTAAGTCCGCTTCCCCCTATTCCTGTTTTAGAGAGCACTGTCATGTTTGCACGCTTTTCCTGCATCGCCGTTATCGCCCTGCTGGCTTCCGGTTGCGCCAACACCTCGCCAACCCTGGGCAGCAAGAACATCAGCTACGGCGACACCAAGGCTGTTGAAACCGTCACCAACGAATTCGGTTCGACTGACCTGCAAATGATCGCCGAGTCGATGACCCGCTCCCTGGCCCAGTCCGGCATTCTGCAGGGCCGCCCGGTGGTTCAGGTCTACGACGTGAAGAACAAGACCAGCGAGTACATCGATACCCGCGAAATCACCACCAGCATCAAGACTCAGCTGATGAAAACCGGCGTTGCCCGCTTCGCCAGCGACAACAATGCGATGCAGAGCCAGGTTGACCAGCTCAAGCTGCAAAACCAGAGCGGCCTGTACAAGAAGAGCACCGTGGCCAAGACTGGCAACATGGTTGCCGCCAAGTACCGCATCGAAGGTTCGATCAGCTCGATCGTCAAGCGCAGCAGCGATTACAAGGACGTCTTCTACAAGTTCAGCCTGCAATTGATCGACGTTGAAAGCGGTCTGGCCGAGTGGATGGACGAAAAAGAGATCCGCAAAACCACGGAGCGTTAATCGATGCGCACATGGATTGGCATGATGGCCCTGGCTTGCGCGTTTGGCGCGCAAGCGGCCCCGAAAGTCGCGGTGACGGATCTGGCGTATCAGGAACGTGTGGAGCAATACATTCACATCGTTTCGGCGCAGAACAATTACCGCGAGGGTTACTACAGCTCCAGCGGTTCTTCGAGCTATAACGAGATCGAAGCGACCACCAGCTACATCGAGCAGACCGAGCTGCGCAAATTCACCGGCGACATCAAGGGTGAAATTCTGCGTACCGGTATGTTCCAGCTGGTGCAGGGCACACCGTACACCGCGTCGTCCAAGGGTGACATCTACGACGTGATCAAGCGGATCAAGGCCGGCAACTTCAAGGGTGCCGACTATGTTCTGTTTGGCACCGTGTCAGACATCGACTTCACCCAGGACATGAACGAGCTGGCGCACACCGACAGCTATTCGGCGGTACTGGGCCTGACGCTGGTGGCGGACTTCAGCCTGATCAACACCAAGACCTTCGAAATCACGTCGGCCTTCACGGCGATGGGTGAAGCGCAGGACACCAAATTGGTGAACCACCGCGACATCAAGATCTCGCTGAACCGCCCACGGGTGGTGCGCGAGGTGTCGAAGGCGCTGGGTGAGGACGTGGCCGGACAACTGAGCCAACAGCTCGGGGGCGGCGGTTACGAGCAGCCGCGCGAGCCGCAGCAGCGTAACAACCTGCCGCGCGATACCGCGCCGGTGATTCTGCGCTGATTGCAGGCCTGCATAAATCTGCAGTGGACTTTTGTGGTGAGGGGATTTATCCCCGATGGGCTGCATAGCAGCCCCCTTTCTTTCAAGATCAAGAGGGGCCCGCTTCGCGAGCCATCGGGGATGAATCCCCTCGCCACAAAAACATCCTCAGCACTAATAAAAAAGGCGACCTCATGAGGTCGCCTTTTTTGTGCCTGCGGGGTTTATACCGCCGCTTTACGCAACGTCGCCATAAACGCCGCCGCGCCGATGAACAGCCCGGCAAACGTGCGGTTCATGCGTTTCTGTTGTGTTGGCGTGCGCAGCAGGCGCAACACTTTCGACGCCAGACCGGTATAGCCAGCCATGACAATCAGGTCGACAAAGATCATGGTCGCGCCGATCACCAGATACTGGATCAGCAGCGGCGCGTGGGGATTGATGAACTGCGGCAGCACCGCCAGCATGAACACCAATGCCTTGGGGTTGCTGATATTCACCAGAAAACCGCGGAAGACCAGCGCCAACGGCTTGCCGATCGGCCGCACCGCTGCGTCATCGCTCATGTCCATGGGCAGCGCGCGCCATTGCTTGATCGCCAGATACACCAGATAGGCCACACCAAACCATTTGATCGCATGGAACGCAGTGGCCGAAGCGGTAAGAATCGCGCCGACACCGGCGCCGACAATCGCGATCTGCACGGCCAGGCCGATTTGCAGGCCCAAGGCATTCCAGTAACCACGCCAGAAGCCGTATTGCAGACCGCTGGACATCGACGCAATGGCGCCAGCGCCCGGGGAAAGACTGATCACCCAGCAGGCGGCGAAGAACGCCAGCCATGTTTGTAGCTCCATCGCACACCTCGACTCTGACTCGTGACAGACGTCCAAGCTAATGCGATCTATGGATCTTGAAAAGCCTTACTTCTCGAAACCGCTCGAAGGGAACACATCCGTCCCCCGCCAACGCCGCACCGAACGCTGGAAGAACAAGCTGTTCGGCACCTGCACCATCGCGCTGCCGGTGCCCAGTTCTTCAGCCTCGATCAACGTGGTGTAGAGCAGATTGATCGCCACCACCCGTCCTTTGACGCCGGGCTTGTCGGTGGTGTCGACCAGCTCGACCACATCACCGAGGCGAAACGGCCCGACGGTGAAGATCAGAATCGCGCAGAGCAGATTCGACAGCACACTCCACATCGCGAAGAACGCCACTGCCGCCACCGCGACGAAACCCGACAGCGCGGTCCACAGCACCGTGGCCGAGACGCCGAGGCGCTGCAGGACAAAGATCACCGCACTGCCCATGATCAGCCAGCGCAACACGCCACGCAGCGGCATCAGCAGTTGCGGCGGAAACGGGTAACGCTCGCCCAGACGGGTCAGGCATTTGGCGACAAAGCGCTGGGCAATGTAACCGGCCAGCAGGATCAGCAGAATCTGCACGCCGAGCCAGATCGGCTCGACCCACATGGCGGGCAGCGGCAGCTTGAACGCTTCCATCAGGACAACGCCTCCAGCTCCGCCTGCATGCTTTCCAGGGTTTCCAGGGCTTCCATCCACGCCTCTTCAAGTTCCGCTTCGCGCACTTTCAGCTTGGCCTGCTCGGCCAGCAGATCACGCAACTCGTTCTTGCGTGCCGGCTCGTAGATTTCGCTGTCGCCGAGACTGGCATCGACCTTGGCCAGTTTTTCGTGGAGCTTGCCCAGTTCAGCTTCAAGCTTGTCGGCTTCACGCTTGTGCGGTGCCAGTTGCTGACGCAACGCAGCAGCGGCCTGACGCTGAGCCTTCTTGTCGGTTTTGTCCGGGTTCACCGGGGTGTTGCTGACCGGCGCATTGCGTTGACGGTATTCCACCAGCCAACGCGCATAGTCTTCGAGGTCGCCGTCGAATTCTTCGACCTTGCCGTCGGCGACCAGATAGAAGTTGTCGGTAGTGCTCTTGAGCAAGTGACGATCGTGAGAGACCACGAGAACCGCGCCACTGAACTCCTGCAACGCCATGGTCAGCGCCAGGCGCATTTCCAGATCGAGGTGGTTGGTCGGTTCGTCGAGCAGCAACAGGTTCGGCCGCTCCCAGGCGATCAACGCCAGGGCCAGACGCGCCTTCTCGCCACCGGAGAAATTCAGTACCGGCTCGTCGAGCCGCGCGCCACGGAAGTCGAAACCACCGAGGAAGTCACGCAGGGTCTGCTCACGCTCGGTCGGCGCCAGACGCTGCAAGTGCAGCAACGGGCTGGCCTTGGAGTCCAGTGAGTCGAGTTGATGCTGGGCGAAGTAGCCGACCACGGTGTTCTCGCCTCGGGTCAGGCGACCGGCCAGCGGTTGCAGCTCACCGGCGAGGTTCTTGATCAGCGTCGATTTACCCGCACCGTTGGGCCCGAGCAGACCGATCCGCGCGCCGGGGGTCAGTTGCAGCTTGACCTTCTCCAGCACGGTTCGGTCGCCGTAGCCCAGGTTCGCATCGGACAAATCAATCAACGTGCTGGAGATCTTCGTCGACTCGCGGAACACGAAGTCGAACGGCGAATCGACGTGAGCCGCCGACAACTCTTCCATGCGCTCCAGCGCCTTGATCCGGCTCTGGGCCTGACGGGCCTTGGTGGCCTGAGCCTTGAAGCGGGCGATGTAGCTTTCCATGTGCGCACGCTGCGCCTGCTGCTTCTCGTAGGCCTGTTGCTGCTGGGCCAGACGCTCGGCACGGGCGCGTTCGAACGCGGTGTAGCCGCCCCGATACAGGGTGATTTTGCGTTGATCGACGTGGGCAACATGGTCGACGACTTCGTCGAGAAAATCGCGGTCGTGGGAAATCAGCAGCAAGGTGCCTGGATAGCTCTTCAGCCACTCTTCGAGCCAGATGATGGCGTCGAGGTCCAAGTGGTTGGTCGGTTCGTCGAGCAGCAGCAAGTCCGAGGGGCACATCAATGCCTGCGCCAGATTCAGACGCATCCGCCATCCACCGGAGAAATCTCCTACCTGGCGATCCATCTGCTCATTGGTGAAACCCAGACCGGCGAGCAACTTGCGCGCCCGCGCGTCGGCGGTGTAGCCGTCAGCGCTGTCGAGTTCGGCGTGCAGACGAGCCAGCGCCACGCCGTCATGGGCCGCTTCGGCCACTGCAAGGTCGCGTTGCACCTCACGTAGACGCAGGTCGCCATCGAGCACATAGTCGACCGCCAGGCGCTCGAGGGTATCGACCTCCTGACGCATGTGCGCGATCCGCCAGTCAGCCGGCAGCAGGCAATCGCCCGAATCCGGGTGCAACTCGCCGCGCAGCAAGGCAAACAGGCTGGATTTGCCGGCGCCGTTGGCGCCGATGAGGCCGGCTTTGTGGCCGGCGTGCAGGGTCAGCTCGGCGTCTTCTAGCAGACGTTGCGGGCCACGCTGTAAAGTCAGGTTCTGAAGTCGGATCATAATGGCGGCGGAGTCTACCAGCTTCGCTCACAACTGGCGCGAGTAGCACGATGTCCTCTGACCTGTGGAGCTTTTCCCTTGCCACCTACGCCCGCCCGGGCGTGGAAGACGCCTGCCTGCAACTGCAAACGGCGGGGGCCAACGTGTGCCTGCTGCTGTGCGGTTTATGGCTGGAACAACGTAGCGTGGCCTGCGATCAACAGCGCGTGCAACAGCTTCAGGCGTTGACCGAGCCTTGGGATATCGAGGTCGTGCAACCGCTGCGTGCATTGCGCGTGCAATGGAAGGCGGGGGCTGTGGAGGATGCGGTGTTGAAAGGCATGCGTGACCAAGTCAAGGCGCTGGAGCTTGAGGCTGAGCGTGCGTTGTTGTCACGGCTGGAGGGGATTGCGCAGATGTGGGCGCGCAATGTATCGGGGTCGATGGCATGGCTGGAGGCGCTGGCAGGCCCAAGGGCCAGCCCGAACCGCGATGCGCTGCAAGTGCTGCGCATCGCGGCGACCGGTACTTAGGAAGCGCTGGTCGGGTTGCTGGTGACGCTCGACGCAGCGGCTGGCGTTGGCGCAGTCGTAGAAGTCGAGGTAGTAGCGGCTGGCGCAGGTGCTGCTGGCGAGGCCGAGGTTGCCGGTGCGGCAGGCTTGGCAGCTGTCGCGGTGGCCGGTTTGGCAGCGGCTGGTTTGGCAGCAACTGGTTTTTTCGCGGCTGGTTTTGCAGCTGGTTTTGCTGCGGGCTTGGCAGCCGGTTTGGCAGCGGCGGCCGGTTTAGCGGCTGGCTTGACTGCTGGTTTTGCAGCAGGCTTGGCGGCGGCTTTCACTGCAGGTTTTGCAGCAGGCTTGGCAGCTGGTTTTGCGGCGACTCTGGTAGCTGGTTTTGCAGCCGCTTTAGCAGCAACTGGTTTGGCGGCGGACTTGGCGGCAGGTTTTGCAGCGGCAGTTTTAGCGGCTGGTTTTACTGCGGTTTTAGCGGCCGGCTTTGCAGCTGCGGTTTTAGCTGGGGTTGCTTTGACTGCGGCTGTTTTTGCAGCGGGTTTTGCCGCAGCAGTTTTGGCGGCAGCAGGTTTTGCCGCAGTGGTTTTAGCCGCCGGTTTCGCAGCGCTCGCCGCAGCCGGTTTTTTTGCCGCAGGCTTGGCAGCGGGTTTTGCTGCAGCTTTCACGGGCGCTTTGGCCACTGGTTTTGCGGCGGCTTTAGCGGCTGGTTTTGCAGCAGCGGTTTTCGCCGGTGCCTTGGCTGCAGCAGGTTTGGCTGCCGCTTTCTTGGCAGGTGCCGCCGCTGGTTTGGCCGAGCGGGACGACAATACTTTGCCCACTGCTTCCTGGACACGACCAACACCCTGGGCCAGTTTCAGGCTTTCCTGGGCATCGCGCTTGAGTTGCAGGATGTAGCTGCGAGTGTCGGACTGACGCTCTTTCAGCGCATCGAGCAGGTCTTCGAGTTCTTTCACTGCGCCTTTGGCTTTGGTCTGCGCCTTGGCTTTGCCGGCGGCAGCTGCGTCCTGCAATTTGGTGCGGGATTTGTGCAGTTTTTCTTGCGCCTTGCCGCGTTGCTTTTCCAGTTTGGCGAGCAGTTTTTCAGCATCAGCCAAGGCTTGGG
>NZ_JBIUWI010000002.1:111032-118953 GCF_044743385.1 Pseudomonas sp. NPDC087639
ACGCGTTTTCCAGATGCTCGAGCAAGCTGCCCGAGAGTTGTTGGAGTAAGTGCAACGGAGTGTTTACAGGCTTCTTGGTGGCCGACATGGTTTACCTCCTGGCTGACGTGAGTGCGGCTCATACTAGACCTCTGCAGTTACCGCCGCTAGGTCATCTTGACAGTATCGAAACCGTTGCGTTGCAACGAAGTGAAAATGTTCTTCAACAAGTCAAAAGCAGTTCACCGTTACAGACGTTCGCGCTGGCATAATCCACCGCAATTCAGGACGGAGAGAGCTCATGTCGCGCTACCTTTTTTTATCCCTCTGCGTGATTTTTTCAGCGGCCCACGCCGACGAAAAAACCACGGCGAACGACGCTCATGATCTGGCCTATAGTCTCGGTGCCAGCCTGGGCGAACGCTTGCGTCAGGAAGTCCCGCAGTTGCAGATCCAGGCACTGGTAGAAGGCTTGCAGCAGGCCTATCAAGGCAAGCCGCTGGCGCTGAGTGAAGCGCGCATCGAACAGATTCTGGCCGACCATGAATCGCAAAATGCCGAACACGCCGCGATGCCTTCGAGCGACGCCGCGATGGAAAACGAGCAGCGTTTTCTGACGGCTGAAAAAGCCAAACCGGGAGTGAAGCAACTGGCCGACGGCATCCTGCTCACCGAGCTGACGCCAGGCACCGGCGCCAAGGCAGGCCCTGATGGAAAAGTGCAGGTGCTGTATATCGGTCGCTTGCCGGACGGCACCGTGTTCGATCAGAACACTCAGCCGCAATGGTTCAACCTCGACAGCGTGATCGCCGGTTGGCGCACCGCGTTGCAAAACATGCCGGTGGGTGCGAAATGGCGACTGGTGATTCCATCGGATCAGGCTTATGGCGCCGACGGTGCCGGCGACCTGATCGCGCCGTTCACACCGTTGGTTTTTGAAGTCGAATTGCGCGGCGCGACGAGTTAATCAGGCATAAAAAAACGGTGCGCCTGAGCGCACCGTTTTTTGTTGAAAGCGTCAGTCAGGCCTGAACCGAATCTTCTTCCTTGTGTGCCGTATGCAGCACTTCAATCAGGCAGTCTTCCAGTTCAAAACGTTCGTGAAGCAGGCCACCGAGTTCCTTGAATTTCTCGGCAACGCATTTGCCTTCGTCGCAAAGGTCGTTGAACGCGAGGAGTTTTTCGGTGATGACATCGATGCGCGGATAAATTGTCTCGGCCAATTCAAGGCCGCGCTTGTCGTTGAACGCCTTGGCTTCACCGGTCAGTTGTTCGTAGATTTCGAAGTGCCCGGCTGATACGTAGTCGACCAGCACACCGCAGAATTCCTGCAAGGGCTTGCGGTTCTCGGACAACGCCTGAGGTTCCGCGCCGAGCT
Source organism: Pseudomonas sp. NPDC087639 (assembly GCF_044743385.1). NCBI lineage: Bacteria > Pseudomonadati > Pseudomonadota > Gammaproteobacteria > Pseudomonadales > Pseudomonadaceae > Pseudomonas > Pseudomonas sp. NPDC087639. Next base: position 112,390 of record NZ_JBIUWI010000002.1, read on the forward strand.
TGTCGTAGGCGCCGATCAGATCTTCACGCTCTTGCAACCAGCGGTCGATCAGCAGATGAACTCCACCCCAACGTTCCTGAGCATTCTGACAACTTTCGAGCATGGCGATCTCTCTTCCCTTGTGGGTCATGCTGCTCTACACCCGCGTCCCGCTTCTGGTTTTGGCTTGGGGGACGGTCGGGCAGAGCGTCATCGAGCAACATAAATCCAATGACACGTGCGGGCCAGATTATGCCCGCACGCCTATGGCTTCAAGGTACGCAGGAGATAAAGTTCATACAAGTGTTTAATCCCGGACCAGCGCTGAGTGCGACGCTTCGCCGCTGAGCGGTCGCTGCAGAGCGCCCCAGCCCAGGCGCAACAATTGATAAATGGCAAGAATCGACACCGCGACAAAGAACAACAGACTCCACTCCGGGACACTCAGATCGAACAGCGTCCAGGAAATTTCCGCGCAGTCTGCGCCACCGTTAGACATCCTTTGCAGCGCACAGAGCCACGGAAAACCGCTGAACAGCGTCTCGGGCGCTGGTGAACAATTCAGCAGTTGCAGCACCGGATCGCTTTGTATCAGCACCTGCCGCCAGGCCGCCGTAGTGCCGCCGAGGCTCGTCAGCAGCGCGAGCAGCCAGTACAGCGAAAGGCCGACACGTTTGGGTCCGTGGATCGCCGCCAGACCGCAGAATGCCGACAGCAACGTCAGGAACAGCCGCTGCACCAGGCAGAGACTGCACGGCGTAAGGCCGACCACGTATTCAAGATAATAGGAAGCTCCCAGAGCAAAGGCTCCCGCAGTGAAAGCCATGAAGAACAAGGAGCGTGAGCAGGCCAACGACATGGCTTTTCCGTAACAGTAGAGACAGGCGGTTACGGTAGAGGAAAGCGTGTCAGCCTTTCAAGGCGACACCCTGCCGACAGTTCACCAGAGGTGTAGGGAAAACCCGACAGGTTCGAGAGGAATTGGTGTAGTCCGCTGTAGGACTTTGCCCTTAGCACTCACTGAAGTTGAATTTAGGGTCACCAAAAGTGAGCGAGGGAGCAACCTCCCTCGCGACTTCAAACGTGAGCCGGAACCGGCAGCGGCGCGGCCAAAAGGCGCTCATCGAGCAGACCCAGACCTTCCTGAAACAACTGATTGCTGCGCTCGGTATCGCCCAGTTGTGCGAGCAAGCGCGCCAGTTCCGCACAAGCTTCCGGATTGCGCTGCACGCGCAGGCTGTTTTCAAGATAGTCCCGCGCCTTGCCCCACAGGCTGGCTTGCAGACACAGACGCCCCAACGTCAGGAGCAGGCTCGGATCGTGCGGATGATCCTTGAGCCAGCCTTCGGCGATTTGCAGCTGGCGTGCCGGATCAATGCCGCGCACTAAACCATAAAGACGCGCCAGATGGCTGTCGTACTTGCGTTTGAGAGCGGTACGCAGCGCTTCTTCCGCCTCGACCTGAGCACCCAGCTGGCGCAGTTGCTCGGCATAGGCCAACACCAGCGGCGGCTCCTGACGTTGCGCCGAGGTGAGCTGTTGCCATGCCCGGTTGAGCGACTGCAAGCCGACTGTGCCGTCCTCTTCGCGCTGTGCAGCCAGTGAAAGGTTTTCACCCCAGGCACGACGCTCAAGCTCAGCCAGTTCGGCAGGTGGCAGGACTTTGTCCTTGCGCAGTTCGGGCAACAAACGAATCACCGCAGACCATTCGCCGCGCTGCTGATACAGACGCTGCAACTGGCGCAGCGTCTGCACATTATGTGGATGACGCTCGTGCATCGCCTGCAAAGTCACTAGCGCGCCGTCGGTGTCGCCACGATCGGTCTGCAATTGTGCGTGGCTCAAGGCAATCGCCAGCTCTGCCTGCGGCTGACGCTCCAGCGCCCGCTCGAGCAGATGATCGGATTCCTCGTAATTGCCTTGCTCGTTCGCCGCGCGGGCAGCGCCGAGGTAATACAGCAGCGGTTGGCGTTCGGCCTCAGCGGCTCGATATAGATGACGCTGGGCGCTGGCCCAACGACCTTCAGCCAAGTCCAACTGACCATGCTCGATGGCCACCTGCACCCGGCGACTGCGGTTGCGCCGCGACCATGGATTGACCACGCCGCTGGAGGCCATGATCAGCTCGACCAAAGCCTTGATGCCCCAGATCAGCAGCCACAGCACCGCGATCAGCGCCAGAGTCGCCCACAGGCTCGACTCGTAACGGAAGGACTTGTAAGCAACCAGCACGTAACCGGAATGCTCGGCAATCGCCAGGCCCAATGCCGCCGTCGCGGCGATCACCAGAAACACGATCACATAGAGGCGTTTCATGGCGTGGCCTCCTGCGCGGTGTTGGCGGCAGGTTTGGCGAAAGGTTTCACCGACTCTTCGGCATTGACGTTACGCCGCTCCAGATAGGCCTGAACCGCACTCAACGTGCCGGTCAAATCCGGGGTGTTGACGGTGACCGGTTCCTTGCTCAGCTCGCCGACTTGTTCCAGCATCACTTTGCTTTGCGGATTGTCCGGATTGAAATTGCCTTTCAGGACGTCGCGCGCCTCGGCCATTGCCTGGGTGTACACCGCCGCCTGGCCATTGAGGGCCGCCCACTGCGCCTGCTCCAGCGCCAGACTCAAGGCCAGACGCACTTGGCTCAGACTCTGTCCGGCCAACAGCGGCTTCACATTCTTGTCCGCGTTGAAATCGATACGAATGTAACGCGAGACCTGATCCCACCACTGCGCCCAACGACTGGCGCCGTCACCATCGGCAGTCAGGCCGAGCAGCGACTCGCCGCGATCCTTGTATTCCGGCGCCAGTTCGGTGAGGTCAATAACCTGATCACGCAAGGCGCCCAGGCGCAGGAACAACCCGGTGCGATCCGGCTGTGCGGTGCTGCGCAGCGCGACCAGGGTTTTCGCCACTTGTTCACGTGCAGCGAAGGAGCCGGGGTCGTTCTGTTCGCGAAGGATTTCGTCAGCGCCTTGCACCAGGGCCTGGGCGCTGCTGATGTCCTGCAAGGCCGAAAGGCGCAGGCTGGCCAAACGCAGCAGATGTTCGGCCTCAGCCAGTCGCCAGTCCTTGCGGCTGGCGCCGAGGACGGTTTCCAGGCGTTGATTGAGGCGCTGCTGATCGCCCTGAAGCTGCGTCACCAGACGCTGGCGATCGGCGAGCTCGTCGGCCCCCGGCAACTGCGCGAGGCGCTCGGTCAGGCGCTGTTCGTTGAGCTTCAGGCTCTGCGCCTGATCGTTCAACGCCTGCACCTGACCCGACTGTTGTGCGGTGTTGGTCTGCAGGTGACGCACCTGCCAGACACCCCAGCCACCGATCGCCACGCCGGCAGCGCCGAGCAACAGGGCGACAATGGCCAGTCCATTGCCTCGGCGCGGCTCTTTGGCCGGCGGTGGAGTTTCAACCTGAGCATCAATCACAGGTTGGACGTCATCTTTAGGCAAGGCTGTTTCGCTCACGTATCCATCCTTTGCATTAGAAAACGGGCACGGGTTGCTCCCGTAACGCCGTCAGCAAAGCCGCGGCACTCGCGCCGCGGCAATCCACAACTGTTTGGGCCCCGGCGGCACGTGCCTGCTCGGCGACCCTCGGGCTTGGTACAAACAACGGCAACTGCGCAATCACAGGCCAGGCATCGCCGGCCATCTGACGCAGGTGCTCGAAACCCTGTCCACTGCTGACCACCAGCCCGTTCAAGCGTTCCGCTTCGATCCGCCGCGGCAATGTTTGCGGCGCATAAGCTGGCAGGTCGCGTCGATACAATTCCAGATACTCGACACTAGCACCAAGCTCACGCAGGCGCTCGGCGAGCAGCTCGCGACCGCCCTCCCCGCGCAGGATCAACACTTGCGCACCGGGCCGGGCCACCGCCTCACGCAGACGCGACAACTGCAGCAACGCCTCGCTGTCATCACCGTCGACCGGGAAGCTCACGTCGAGACCATGATCCTTGAGAATCTGCGCCGTCGCTGCACCGACGCTGAACCAAGGGTTCGCCAGTGACTGCAAGCCATGAGCCTTGAGCAGATCCACCGCAATGCGTGCCGCCGGTTTGCTCACCACGATCACGGCGCTGCAAACGGGCAGCCGTGTAATCGCCTGACGTATTTTGTCAGAGACCGGCAACGGTGCAATTTCCAAAAGCGGCAGGCAACTGCTGAAAATCCCCTGCCCGGCCAACGTTTCGGCGAGCGCCGCACAGTCGTCCGCAGGGCGCGTCAGCAGCAGGCGCCAACCGGTCACTCGTGGCCTGCCTCGCCGTAAACTGCCTTGAGAATTTCTTCAGCGCCCTGGCTGAGCAAATCTTCGGCGACCTTCACACCCAGCGCTTCGGCATCGGCGCGCGGAGCTCGGGCTTCGGCGCTGATCAGTCGGCCGCCACTCGGCTCGCCCACCAGACCACGCAGCCACAATTGCTCGCCTTCGAGTACGGCGTAGCAAGCGATTGGCACTTGGCAGCCGCCATTCAAATGCTTGTTGAGGGCGCGTTCAGCAGTGACGCGCGAGGACGTGTCCGCATGATGCAGAGGCGCCAGCAAGGCGTGGATTTCACTGTCGACGCTGCGGCATTCGATACCGACTGCGCCCTGGCCACCGGCCGGCAGGCTGTCATCGATGCTGATAGCCGAGGTGATACGGTCTTCGAAACCGAGACGGATCAGTCCGGCTGCGGCGAGGATGATCGCGTCGTACTCGCCGGCATCAAGCTTGGCCAGACGGGTGTTGACGTTGCCACGCAGGAAGCGGATTTCCAGATCCGGGCGGCGAGTCAGCAACTGCGCCTGACGACGCAGGCTGGAGGTGCCGACGATGCTGCCGGCCGGCAATGCCTCAAGGCTAGGGTAGGTATTGGAAACGAAGGCATCACGCGGATCTTCGCGCTCGCAGATGCAAAACAGGCCAAGGCCTTCGGGGAAGTCCATCGGCACGTCTTTCATCGAGTGGACGGCGATGTCGGCTTCGTTTTCCAGCAGTGCGGTTTCCAGTTCCTTGACGAACAGGCCCTTGCCGCCAATTTTCGATAGCGGCGAATCGAGCAACTTGTCGCCGCGACTGACCATGGGCACCAGCGTCACCAGCAGACCCGGATGGGCCGCTTCCAGACGGGCTTTGACGTATTCGGCCTGCCAGAGGGCCAGCGCACTTTTACGGGTGGCGATGCGGATTTCGCGAGAGGACATGGATCAATCCGTACTGAATAGATACGGCGGATAATAACAGCTCAGCCAAATCCACTTTGACTTGAATCAGAAACGGCGTGGCCTCCCTGGCCTGCAATGCCTGGTAACGAGATGAAAGCAACCCGGAATGACCGGGTTAAAGGCCCTGCATCATTTTGCGCACACCCGCCACATGTCGACGGCTGACAATCAGCGCGTCACCATTGAGGCCTTTGAGGAACAGCTGGAAATGTCCCAGCGGCGTGCGTTGCAGACGTTCGATGCGGTCGCGGGCGACCAGCGCGTTGCGGTGGATGCGCACGAAGCGTTCACCGAATTCGTCTTCCAGAGCCTTGAGCGGTTCGTCCAGCAGCACTTCGCCGGTTTCATGGCGCAAGGTCACGTATTTGTGGTCGGCAATGAAGTAGACCACCTGATCCAGCGGGATCAGTTCAATGCCTTTGCGGGTACGGGCGCTGATGTGACTGCGCGGGCCATTGCCGCTTTCGGCGGCGGGGCGGGTCAGGGCCGAGAGTTGCGTCCGGTTGGGACGCTCAGCCCGTTTCAGGGCGTCATGCAGGTGTTCGGTTCGCACGGGTTTCACCACATAGCCCACGGCGCTGGCCTGCAGGGCTTCCACGGCAAATTCATCGGGACTGGTGCAAAACACCACGGCCGGTGGTGTTTCGCGCTCGCACAGACGGGCAGCAACCTGCAGGCCATCCAGGCCCGGCATGCGGATATCGATAAGCACGATATCCGGTTTGTGGCTGTCGATCAGCACCAACGCCTCTTCGCCATTCGTGGCGCTGGGCTCCAGGACTGTGTAACCCTCGAGCTCGCTCACCATTCGGCTGAGGCGCTCGCGAGCCAGTGGTTCGTCATCAACGATCAGGACATTCATATTGCGCTGGATTCCTGCGTGAGTCTCGCACAAGGATAGCGTAGACAGGTGAAGTGACGTCCGTCACCGCGATCCACGCTAAGACTAGCCCGAGCGCCAAAAAGTGCCGTACGTCGGCCAGCAATATTTGCCAGTGTCCGGGTCGTACTGCTCGAAGCCCGCTGTTTCCTGCGCTTTGCGCGGTGTTTGTCCAAGGACAATCCACCCACCCCCTCTTCTTTCTTATAGTCGGCAGCCAGACCTTTGCGCGATCTGACTTGCACCGACCCTTATGTCCAACTGTAGACGCTCGTCGGAACGTTATTGCTCAATCGAAAAATATCGTTGCGCAAATTCCCGGGAGAACGCGCCGACTATGGATGACACAATGAGAAAAAAACGTATCGACCGGTGTCAGCGACAGGATTGGCAACCCTGTTATTATCCGCGCCAGCGTTTCACGCCTTTTTTCTTCAAGCCGATACGAGCGAATTCATGAGCACTGACAAGACCAATCAGTCCTGGGGCGGCCGCTTCAGTGAACCC
>NZ_JBIUWI010000002.1:118963-133880 GCF_044743385.1 Pseudomonas sp. NPDC087639
GGGCTCGATCGCCCACGCCACCATGCTGGCCAAGGTCGGCGTGCTGACCGATGCCGAGCGCGACAGCATCATCGAGGGCCTGAAGACCATTCAGGGCGAAATCGAGGCCGGCCAGTTCGACTGGCGCATCGACCTCGAAGACGTGCACATGAACATCGAAGCGCGCCTGACCGACCGCATTGGCGTCACCGGCAAAAAACTGCACACCGGCCGCAGCCGCAACGATCAGGTTGCCACCGATATCCGCCTGTGGCTGCGTGACGAAATCGACCTGATCCTGGCCGAAATCACCCGACTGCAAAAAGGCCTGCTGGAGCAAGCCGAGCGCGAAGCTGCGAGCATCATGCCGGGCTTCACTCACCTGCAAACTGCTCAGCCAGTGACCTTCGGGCATCACATGCTGGCCTGGTTCGAAATGCTCAGCCGCGACTACGAGCGTCTGGTCGACTGCCGCAAGCGCACCAACCGCATGCCGCTGGGCAGTGCTGCGCTGGCGGGCACCACCTACCCGATCGACCGCGAGTACACCGCACAACTACTGGGCTTCGATGCCGTCGGCGGCAACTCGCTGGACAACGTTTCCGATCGCGACTTCGCCATCGAATTCTGCTCGGCCGCAAGCATCGCGATGATGCACCTGTCGCGCTTCTCCGAAGAACTGGTGCTGTGGACCAGCGCGCAATTCCAGTTCATCGATCTGCCGGACCGTTTCTGCACCGGTAGCTCGATCATGCCGCAAAAGAAAAACCCCGACGTTCCTGAGCTGGTACGCGGCAAGACCGGCCGTGTGTTCGGCGCCCTGATGGGCCTGTTGACCCTGATGAAAGGCCAACCGCTGGCCTACAACAAGGACAACCAGGAAGACAAAGAGCCGCTGTTCGATGCCGCCGACACGCTGCGCGATTCGCTGCGTGCCTTTGCCGACATGATCCCGGCGATCAAACCGAAACACGCGATCATGCGTGAAGCGGCGCTGCGTGGCTTCTCCACCGCGACCGACCTGGCGGACTACCTGGTGCGCCGTGGCCTGCCGTTCCGTGATTGCCACGAAATCGTTGGTCACGCGGTGAAGTACGGCGTCGACACTGGCAAGGATCTGGCAGAAATGAGCCTGGAAGAACTGCGTCAGTTCAGCGACCAGATCGAGCAGGATGTGTTTGCCGTGCTGACCCTCGAAGGCTCGGTGAATGCCCGTGACCATATCGGCGGGACTGCGCCGGCGCAGGTCAAGGCTGCGGTTGTGCGCGGTCAGGCCCTGATCGCCAGCCGCTAAAAGCATCGCGGGCAAGCCCGCTCCCACAAGTTCTGCGTCGAGCACACAATTGTGTTTCAACGCAAAACCCTGTGGGAGCGGGCTTGCCCGCGATGACTGACTTCAGAACGCTAAAAACCTACTTCTTCGCCGCGATCATCGCCAAAAACGCCGGCATCGCAGCCTCCTTGTCCGCCGCAATACTCTGCACATGCGGATTCTGCTCAAGTCGCTCCAGCAGCGCCTTGGCCTTCGGCATCTCCGCCAGCAAATCAATCCCGAACAACTTCTGCCCCACCGCGCACGCCAACGGCACGCTGTACAGGAAGTACAAATCGGCAATGCTCAGACTGTCGCCTGCCACATACGGGGCGAATTTGCCGTGGCGGCCCAGCGAAGCAAAACCCAGCAGCAACTCGGACTTGGTCTTTTCCTTGATCGCGTCCGGCAAAGTCATGCCGAAAAACGCTTCGCCGTAACAGGCGCGGCCCGGCAGTTCGATGTACAGCTCGATTTCCTTGGCAATTGCCAACACCTGCGCACGCTCGAACGGGTCGCTCGGCAGCAGCGGCGTGCCTTTCTGGGTCTGTTCGAGGTATTCGAGAATGATCGCGGTTTCATTGATGTAACCGGCGTCAACGCCCAGCACCGGCACTTTGCCGCGCGGACTGATCGCCAGTGAATCCGGAGTCTGCCCCGGATAGAACGTAACTTCTTCGAACGGCAGGCCTTTTTCCAGCAGCGCCAGTTTGACCATGTTGTAGTAATTGCTGACTGAGAATCCGTAGAGCTTGAGCATCACATAGCCTCCGGGCCGTGCGGGGTGGGCGGTGTCTGTTTATAGATCGCCGAGGCGAATCCCGCCAGCAGCATCACGCTGCTGAATGCGGGTAAACTGGCGCCTTTCCTTGAGGAGCCTGCCATGAGCGAGCCGACAGACATCGACAACGACAATGACGAAGAAGAGTTCGCCGAGGCTACGTTGATCGAAGCCATCGAGAACCAGATCGAAAGCGACAACCCGCCAGCGGCCAAAGCCACGCTTAACAAACTCACTTTGGTGGGCGTCGAGCGCGAAGAAATCCTCAACCTGATGGCCCATGTGCTGGCGTACGAGATTGACGCGATGCTCGATGAAGACCGTCCGTTCAACACCCAATGGTATGAAGCGGCGCTGCGCGCATTGCCTGAGTTGCCACCGGAAAAGCCGTAACCGGGCCGCTACCTGTGGGAGCAGGTTTGCTCCCACACAATTTGTCACCCATCCATCCAGCCTTCTCCCAGACCCTGACTACACTGGAAACCGCCCCCAGACGAAAACCCTGACGCGCACACTGGACAGTCCGCGCCGGCAGGTTCACCTTAGGGGCGCTGCGTTCCAATTCCTAGAAAGTCTGGAGTCCTTATGTCGCTTACCCCTGAGTTGGTTGCCGAACTGGAAGTCCTCGCACTCTTTCCCCTGGACAGTTCCCAGGAAGGTTTGAAAATTCATCAGACCGCTGCCCCGAAGCACATCGCTGCTGCCCAACGCCTCTATGCTAAAGAACTGACCGATCAGCCCGATGGTGGATATCTGACCAGCCTGGGTCGCGATGCTGCGCAAAATGTGCAAACCGTGCTGACGATCCTGAGAGAGCCAGAAACAGCCTGATCCTTCCTGACTTCGCCCACGGGAACCCCAGTCACGGGATTTCCGCGGGCCCGTCCGGACGTCGACTATCGCCTCGCGATAGAAATCTGACGTCAAAAAACAAATTCAGCTTAAAACTCCCGCTGCGCAAAGGCTAAACTGCCCCCCATTCCGAGACCCTCTTCGTCCGAGCCTGCGAGCCGGTTTGAGCTGACATGACGCGCACCCACGAAATCCGCCCCGATCTGGATGAGGGAATCGACCGCAAGGTTCTCAGCCAGCTACGCGCACGTTTTCTCAAACTCAATGAAGTTCGTCTTGGCCGCGCGCTGGAAGGCTTGTCGACGCGTCAGCAAGGCGTACTGACGCTGCTGCCGCTGTTCTTCCACGTCAACCATCCGCTACTGCCGGGTTATGTTTCGGGCAGTACGCCCGCCGGCCTGTCGAATTATGAGCCGGATGCCAATACCCTTGCCGAAGCCCAACGCCTGACCCGCTCGTTCTCCTACAAGCCGCGCCACGGCAGCAACCCGCCGCGACCGATTCACGGACTGTTCCTGATGGGCAGCCTCGGCACGCTGGCCCAGGCAGATCAAAGCGATATGGACGTGTGGGTTTGCCACGCGCCGGACCTGAGCGAAAGCGAACTCGCGGAACTGCGCAAGAAATGCCAGTTGCTCGAAACCTGGGCGGCGAGCCAGGGCGCCGAGGCGCACTTCTTTCTGATTGATCCGGTGCGCTTCGTCAAAGGTGAACGCGACAGTCAACTCAGTTCGGAAAACTGCGGCACCACCCAGCACTATCTGCTGCTGGACGAGTTCTACCGCACCGCGATCTGGCTGGCCGGGCGCACGCCGATCTGGTGGCTGGTGCCGGTTTACGAAGAAAGCGCCTACGACCTGTACACCCACACGCTGCTGTCCAAGCGTTTCATCCGCGCCGACGAAACCCTCGACCTCGGGCATCTGGCGACGATTCCGCCGGGTGAGTTCATCGGCGCCGGCTTGTGGCAGTTGTTCAAGGGCATCGAGTCGCCCTACAAGTCGGTGCTCAAACTGCTGCTGACCGAGGTCTACGCCAGCGAGCACCCGCAAGTGCAGTGCCTGAGCCTGCGCTACAAGCAAGCGGTGTTCGCCAACCAGCTCGATCTGGATGAACTTGACCCGTACATGGTCGTGTATCGGCGCATCGAGGAATACCTCACTGCGCGCAACGAGCCGGAGCGACTGGAACTGGTGCGCCGTGCGTTGTATCTGAAGGTCAACCGCAAGCTCACCGGCAGCAGTCGCAGCCAAGGCTGGCAGCGTTCGCTGCTGGAGCGCCTGGCCAATGAGTGGCATTGGGATCAACGACAACTGGCGCTGCTCGACAGCCGCAGCCAGTGGAAAGTCCGGCAGGTCAGCGCCGAACGCCGCGCGCTGGTCAACGAGCTGAACTACAGCTACCGCTTCCTGACCCAGTTCGCCCGCACCGAACAGACCGTCAGCCTGATCAACAAACGTGACCTCAACGTCCTCGGTCGCAGGCTGTATGCAGCGTTCGAGCGCAAGGCTGACAAGGTCGAGTTCATCAACCCAGGCATCGCTCCGGATCTGGCCGAAGATACCCTGACCCTGGTGCAATCGCGCAACAAGAAGGAGCCGGGGCAAACCCAGTGGGGCCTGTACAACGGCAGCCTCACGGCGCTGGAGTGGGAACATTTCGCGCCGATCAAGCGCAGCCGCGAATTGCTCGAACTGCTGACATGGTGTCACCGCAACGGCGTGATCGACAGCAGTACCCGGCTGGCCCTGCACCCCGGCAACAGCGACCTGAGCGAGTTCGAACTGTTCAACCTGCTCGGCAGCCTGCAACAAAGCATTGCCCTGCCCTTGCCCACCGTTGCCGAAGAACCTTTGCTGCGCGCCGCGGTGCCAAGCGAGGTGCTGATTCTGGTCAACGTCGGGGTTGATCCGCTCAAGCATCACCGCGACCTGAACATCCTGATGACCACCGAGCGCACCGATTCGCTGAGTTACGCCGGGGTGCGCGAAAACCTCGTGCTGACGCTGGACCAGGTCACGCTCAACAGCTGGAATGAAGTGCTGGTCAACCGTTTCGACGGCCCCCACGCCCTGCTCGATTGCCTGCGCGATTACCTCAACAACTTGCCGCGCGGGCCGTTACAGCCGTCGTTGAAGGTGCGCTGCTTCTGCCACAACCGAGCGCAATTCATCGCCCGCCGCGTGGAAGAAATCGTCGATACCGCGCAAAACCTGTTGCTCAGCGAATTGAACCATCGCTACCTGATTCAGGTGCAGCAGCACTATCACGTGCTGGAATTGGTGCCAGGCCAGGTCAACCATGTCGCCCTCGCGACATTGCCGGCACTGCTCGATTACCTCGGCGAAGAGCAGGCGCGCTACAGCCCGCTGCATCTGGACCCCATGGCGCTGGAAGATCACGACCTCGCGTTGATCCTGCCGATGGGCCAGCCGGAATCCATTCAGGTGTTCTACCGGATTACCGAGCAGCAAGCCGAGTTGTATGTGCTGGATGAGTTCAACGCCTTGTGGCAACAGCATTTGCCGTATCACGACGAACAAAGCCTGCTGGTGCCGCTGCAGCGTTTCCTGCAGTCGATCCAGTATCGGCGCGAAGCTTCACTGCCGATGGACGCCGCCCCCTCGGCCCGCCTCGAAACGTTGTATTACCAGTTATTGCCTTCAGGCCCGGGACGGGCGCGACGGGTCGAAGCACGGCCAGCGCCGCAGACACCGGTCAACAAACCGTTCTACGACGTGCAGGCGATTGTCGGCAAAGCCGCACCGGGGGAAGTGCAGGTCACCTTGTATTGCAATCAACGGGAATTCAGCGAGCTGGAACATGGCGACCAACTGTTCAGCGTGGTCGCCCGGGAGATCGTCGAGCAGCGCCGCGAGACCGAACGCTATCGCTGCTACATCACCGACCTGGACCTCTCGGGCCTGCTCGGTGATGGTCAGAGCTCAAGCAATCTGTATCTGCGCTACAAGGCGGACCTGGAGCGCGCCCTGAACGAGGCACTCGAACAGGCCTGAGGCGGGGTTATTCCGGAAACGCGCCACCGTTGGCCGGCTGCGATTCGACTTCGAGCAAGGTCAATTTCAGGGTCTTGCCGCCCGGTGCGGGCCAGTCGATGTGTTGACCGACTTTCAGGCCCAGCAGGGCGCTGCCGACCGGTGCCAGAATCGAGATTTTGCCCTCATCGGCGTTGGCATCCTTGGGATAGACCAGCGTCAGGTGATAGTCCTTGCCGCTGCCTTCTTCGCGGCAGTGAACACGGGAATTCATCGTCACGACATCGGCGGGCACTTCATCGTGGCTGACCAGGGTATCGGCGCGGTCCAGTTCGGTTTGCAACGCAATCACGCCCGGCAGCGAGTCATCCAGGCTGTCGATCAGGCGCTCCAGACGTTGCACGTCCAGACGGGTAAGGGTGATGGAAGGTGCGGTCATGATCCGGGCAGACTCCTTTCTTCTGCACACTAAAAAAGCAAAACCCCGCCAAAAAAGACGGGGTTTTCACCAGGCCTCGATGGGTTGAGGCGTGTTCGGACACTATCACAGCTCAAAAAATATACAAGTCACGCCCCGGTGGTGCGGCGTTGCTGTGCCTGGGTGACGATCACCCGACGGCGCTCATCATCCGCCGAGCGCCACTCGCGAATGTCTTCGACATGCCGGAAACAGCCGAGGCAGACCTTTTGCTCATCCAGCCGGCACACGCCGCTGCACGGCGAAGGCACCGCCGGGCTGATGTTGCTGTAAAGCGGCTTGGGCGGACGAACGGGAGCGGTGTCAGTCACAGAATCACAGACCTTCGAAATCGAATTCGGCGCCGGCCTGTTGCTTGACGATACGCTCAAGCATCTCGCCCAGTTGCTCTTCGCTCTTGTCGCACATCCAGCGTTCGCTTTCTTCGTCGTAGTCGAAGTGGAAACCACCTGACACGGCCGCCAGCCAGAGCTGGCGCAGCGGCTCCTGACGGCTGAAGATCAGCTGCGAGCCGTTCTCGAACTTGACCGTCAGGACACCGGCCGAGCTCTCCAGATCGATATCCAGATCGCTTTCGTCAAAGATGTCTTCCAGCGTTTGCTGGGTGGCATCGACCAGATCGTGAAAACGGGCTTCGGTCAAACTCATTGTGGCAACCTCAAAAAATGTCTGCTCAGGCTCAAGCGCCGAAAGATACGGACGCTGCTTGCCGATTGCAAAGGATAACGACCAAGGGCCTGTTGGCCCTTCCAACAACGCCCCTGTGGGAGCGAGCCTGCTCGCGAAAGCGGTGTGTCAGGCAGCGAGCCTGTTGAACTTGCCGGCCCCTTCGCGAGCAGGCTCGCTCCCACGGGTAATAATGATGCACTTCTCAGGAGCCCCGCCGGACGGGAACCCCGTCGCATAGGCAAGCTGCCGGGTGGCCGGTATACTCCGGCGCAATTAACGCATTTTCAAGGATTTCGCCATGAAGCGCCTGATCTCTTCCCTTGCTGCGCTCGTCGCGGTTGCCTGCCTTGTCTCGGCCTGCGGTCAAAAAGGCCCGCTGTACCTGCCCGATGACGATCAGGACCCGGCCGAGCAAGCCCAGTCTTCGCAAAAGCAGCCTGCTTCCAAAGCACACAAGCACGACGTTTACTAAGGGATCGCCATGGACGCTTTTAACTACCGTGGCGGGGAGCTGTTCGCGGAAGGTGTGGCGCTGTCCGCCATCGCCGACCGCTTCGGCACTCCCACCTATGTTTACTCGCGCGCGCACATCGAAGCCCAGTACCTGGCTTTCGCTGATGCGCTGGCCGGCATGCCGCATCTGGTTTGCTTTGCGGTCAAAGCCAACTCCAACCTTGGCGTGCTGAATGTCCTGGCCCGTCTCGGCGCCGGTTTCGACATCGTTTCCCGGGGCGAGCTGGAACGCGTCCTGGCCGCTGGCGGCAGCGCCGACAAGATCGTGTTCTCCGGGGTCGGCAAGACCCGTGACGACATGCGTCGCGCACTGGAAGTCGGCGTGCATTGCTTCAACGTCGAATCCACCGACGAGCTGGAGCGCCTGCAAGTCGTGGCCGCCGAGCTGGGCGTTCGCGCGCCGGTCTCGCTGCGCGTCAACCCGGATGTCGATGCCGGCACCCACCCGTACATTTCCACCGGGCTCAAAGAGAACAAGTTCGGCATCGCCATCGCCGACGCCGAAGACGTGTACGTGCGCGCCGCGCATCTGCCGAACCTGGAAGTGATTGGTGTCGACTGCCACATCGGTTCGCAGTTGACTACATTGCCGCCGTTCATCGACGCCCTCGACCGTCTGCTGGATCTGGTCGATCGCCTCGGCGATTGCGGCATTCACCTGCGCCACATCGATCTCGGTGGTGGTTTGGGTGTGCGTTATCGCGATGAAGAGCCGCCATTGGCCGGTGACTACATCAAAGCCGTGCGCGAGCGTCTGGACGGTCGTGATCTGGCACTGGTGTTCGAGCCGGGCCGTTTCATCGTCGCCAATGCTGGTGTGCTGCTGACGCAAGTCGAGTACCTCAAGCACACCGAACACAAAGACTTCGCCATCGTCGACGCGGCGATGAACGACCTGATCCGCCCGGCGCTGTATCAGGCGTGGATGGACGTCACCGCGGTCAAACCCCGCGACACCGCTGCGCGTAAATACGACATCGTCGGCCCGATCTGCGAAACCGGTGACTTCCTCGCCAAGGACCGTGAGCTTGCGCTGGAGGAAGGCGACTTGCTGGCGGTGCATTCGGCCGGTGCCTACGGTTTTGTGATGAGTTCCAACTACAACACCCGCGGCCGTGCCGCCGAGGTGCTGGTGGACGGTGACAAGGTCTTTGAAGTGCGTCGCCGCGAAACCGTGGCTGAGCTGTTTGCCGGCGAAAGCCTGCTGCCGGAGTAACCCATGCTGCTGCGTTTTACCAAAATGCACGGCCTGGGCAACGACTTCATGGTTCTCGACCTGGTCAGCCAGCACGCGCATATTCAGCCCAAGCACGCCAAACAATGGGGCGACCGGCACACCGGCATAGGTTTCGACCAATTGCTGATCGTCGAGGCGCCGAGCAATCCGGACGTGGATTTCCGTTATCGGATCTTCAATTCCGACGGCTCCGAAGTGGAGCAGTGCGGCAATGGTGCGCGCTGCTTCGCCCGCTTCGTGCTCGACAAGCGACTGACCGCCAAACGGCAGATCCGCGTCGAGACCAAGGGCGGCATCATCGAACTGGACGTGCGTAACGACGGCCAGATCGGCGTGAACATGGGCGCCCCGCGCCTGGTGCCGGCGGACATTCCGTTCGAAGCACCGGCGCAGGCCGCAAGCTATCAACTGGAAGTCGACGGCACCACGGTCGAACTGGCCGCCGTGTCGATGGGCAACCCACACGCCGTGCTGCGCGTGCAGGACATCAACAGCGCGCCGGTGCATGAACTGGGGCCGAAAATCGAACACCATCCGCGCTTCCCGGCGCGGGTCAATGTCGGTTTCCTCCAGGTTATCGACCGCAACCGCGCGCAACTGCGCGTCTGGGAACGCGGCGCCGGGGAAACCCAGGCCTGTGGCACCGGCGCTTGCGCTGCGGCTGTTGCGGCCATCAGTCAGGGGTGGATGGATTCGCCGCTGTTGATCGACCTGCCCGGCGGGCGTCTGTCCATTGAATGGGCAGGCCCTGGCCAACCGGTGTTGATGACCGGCCCGGCAGTGCGTGTATACGAAGGACAAGTGCGTCTTTGAGTGAGCAGAAACCATGACCGATAAGCCCCAGGTACCCGCCCGACAGTCCGACGAATCAGCGTCCGAGAGCCTGGAGGCGGCAGCGGTTGCCGCGTACCTGGAGGCTCATCCGGATTTCTTCGTCGAGCACGAAGAACTGCTGCCGGCCATGCGCATTCCTCACCAGCGTGGCGACACCGTATCGCTGGTCGAGCGCCAGATGACCATTCTGCGCGAGCGCAACATCGAGATGCGTCATCGCCTCTCGCAACTGATGGACGTGGCGCGCGACAACGACCGTCTGTTCGACAAGACCCGTCGCCTGATCCTCGCCCTGATGGACGCCTCCAGCCTGGAAGACGTGGTCATCAGTGTCGAAGACAGCCTGCGCCAGGACTTTCAGGTGCCTTTTGTCAGCCTGATCCTGCTCGGCGACAACCCGGCACCCGTTGGCCGCTGGGTCAGTCACGCCGATGCACAAGTCGCTATCGGCGGCCTGCTCACCGAAGGCAAAAGTGTCAGCGGCACCCTGCGCGAGCATGAGCTGGACTTTCTGTTCGGCGAAGAACAACGCAAGCAGATCGGTTCCACCGCCGTGGTCGCTATCAGCCACCAAGGCATCCACGGGATTCTGGCCATCGCCAGCCGTGACCCGCAGCACTACAAGAGTTCGGTCGGTACGCTGTTCCTCAGCTACATCGCCGAAGTCATGGGCCGCGTGCTGCCACGGGTCAACAGCTCCCTGCGCTCGGTACGCTGAACATGGAACGACAACTGGACGCTTACTGCGAACACTTGCGCAGTGAGCGGCAGGTGTCGCCGCACACGCTGTCGGCCTACCGCCGCGACCTCGATAAAGTCCTCGGCTGGTGCGTCAAACAGAACATCAGCAGTTGGGCCGCGCTGGACATCCAGCGCCTGCGCAGCCTGATCGCTCGCCTGCATGCGCAAGGCCAATCCTCACGCAGCCTCGCCCGGTTGCTCTCGGCGGTGCGCGGGCTCTATCACTATCTCAATCGCGAAGGTCTGTGCGACCACGATCCGGCTACCGGACTGGCACCGCCGAAAGGCGAACGCCGCCTGCCGAAAACCCTCGACACCGACCGCGCGCTGCAATTGCTTGAAGGCGCGGTCGAGGACGATTTTCTCGCGCGGCGTGATCAGGCGATTCTGGAATTGTTCTACTCCTCCGGCCTGCGTCTGTCGGAGCTGACCGGGCTCAATCTCGATCAGCTCGATCTGGCCGACGGCATGGTTCAAGTGCTCGGCAAGGGCAGCAAGACCCGTCTGCTGCCGGTCGGCAGAAAGGCCCGCGAAGCCCTTGAACAGTGGCTGCCGTTGCGCGCCATGACCAATCCGGCGGACGACGCCGTATTCGTCAGCCAGCAAGGCCGGCGCCTCGGGCCACGGGCGATTCAGGTGCGGGTCAAACTGGCCGGCGAGCGTGAACTGGGGCAGAACCTGCACCCGCATATGCTGCGGCATTCCTTCGCCAGTCACTTGCTGGAGTCCTCGCAGGATCTGCGCGCGGTGCAGGAGCTGCTCGGGCACTCGGACATCAAGACCACGCAGATCTACACCCACCTGGACTTCCAGCATCTGGCGGCGGTCTACGACAGCGCCCACCCACGGGCCAAACGCATGAAAGGCGACGATTCATGAGCATCCAGTTGATCACCTTCGATCTCGACGACACCCTGTGGGACACCGCCCCGGTGATCGTCAGCGCCGAAGCGATTTTGCGTGAATGGCTGAGCGAACATGCGCCGAATCTGGGCGCTGTGCCGGTGGAGCATTTGTGGTCGATCCGCGAGCGAGTGCTGGCCAACGAGCCGGGACTCAAACATCGCATCAGTGCGCTACGTCGGCGGGTGCTGTTCCATGCGCTGGAAGAGTCTGGCTACGGCCATGGCGAGGCGTCGGAGCTGGCAGACAAGGGCTTTGAAGTGTTCCTGCATGCGCGGCATCAGATCGAGGTGTTCCCCGAAGTCGAGCCGGTGCTGGAGATTCTCGCCAACCATTACGCCCTTGGCGTGGTCACCAACGGCAACGCCGATGTGCGCCGGTTGGGGCTGGCGGATTACTTCAAGTTTGCCCTGTGCGCCGAAGACATCGGCATCGCCAAACCGGATGCGCGACTGTTTCACGAGGCGTTGCAGCGCGGTGGCGCCAAGGCCGAAACCGCGGTGCATATCGGTGATCATCCGGGAGATGACATTGCCGGGGCGCAACAAGCCGGAATGCGTGCGATCTGGTTTAACCCGGCGGGCAAGGTCTGGGAAGCGGAGCGCTTGCCGGATGCCGAGATCCGCAGCCTGACCGATTTGCCAGCGGTGCTGGCGCGTTGGAATGCTGCCTCCGTCTGACACCAAACCGCTTTTTGTGGCGAGGGGATTTATCCCCGATCGGCTGCAAAGCAGTCGTGAAATCAGCGTGCGCGGTGTGTCAGGGCAACGCTGTATTCTGCGTTTTGGGGCCGCTGCGCAGCCCATCGGGGATAAATCCCCTCGCCACAGGGGCCTCACCCAATCACCTTCATGTGATATTCCAGGCATGAAAAAGCCCGCAGCGACGGCGGGCTTTTTCAGCAAGCAAGCGGCACGCCTCAGATAGGGCGGCTGCCGTACTTGTTGTCCGGCTTCTTGGGCGGATCGGCGACCACATTGGCCTCCACTTCCTGCACTTTTCCGCCTCGCGACAGGAACTCTTCCATGGCCTTGGCCAGGGCGTCGCGCTCCTTGTTCTTGGCTTCAATGCTCGGCAACTCATCTACCGACACCGCAGCCTTGGCTTTGCCTTTGGCAGCCGGGACCGGCGCATCGTCACCGCCATCGTCGTCAGCAACGTCTTCCGCTGCTGCTTCCAGGCCTTCCTCGGCCTCGTCTTCGTCGCCTACTTCGAGGTCGTCGGTTTCCAGATCATCGTCGCTCATGTTCTACCTCATGACTTGCGAAAAGCAGATTAGTTATAGACCAGCTTTGGCAACTGTCGAAAGTCGCCGTTAAAAAATCATTCACCGCTGCTGACCAGCGGCTATGCCCCTTCACCGTGCAAGGTGGCGAGGACTTTACGGGCACCGCCATGATCACGGTGCTCGGCCAGATAAACGCCTTGCCAGGTTCCCAGTGCCAGTCGCCCTGCCGAAACCGGCAGACTGATCTGGCAGCCAAGCACGCTGGCCTTGAAGTGCGCCGGGAGGTCGTCCAGGCCTTCGTCGTTATGCTCATAGCCGTCTGCTCCTTGTGGGATCAGACGATTGAAAAATCGTTCTTAGTCCAGACGAACCGCCGGATCGGCGTTCTCGTTGATGGTCAACGACGCCGAGGTATGCTGCAGCCACAAATGCAACAGACCGACCCGACATGCCTTGAGTTCAGGCAGGCCGGCGAGTAACTCGTCCGTTACCAGATGAAAGCCCCGGGGTCTTGCCCGCAGGGTTATCAGAGTCTGTTGCCACATACAGTTCTCCGCACATTCGGGGCGCATTCTAGCGCGCTCTGGGAAAAAACAAAGGCCCTAATATTCCTGCAACGGTGTAAGCCATTGCCCGCAGAAAAACACCCTTCGTAAACTCGACCAAAGCCGTACGAAAAATCCTTTCAGCTTGTCCTTCAATGACAAATTCCAGACAAAAAAATGCCCGGCGAACCGGGCAAGTTTTTTAGTGCGCGTACTTACAGGTTGTAGCCGCGTTCGTTGTGTTGTGCCAGATCGAGGCCAACCGACTCTTCTTCCTCGGTTACACGCAGACCCATCACGGCGTCCAGAACCTTGAGGATGATGAAGGTGACGATCGCGGTGTAGATCACCGTGAAGCCAACGCCTTTGACCTGAATCCAGACTTGCGCGCCGATATCGGTAACGGTGCCGAAGCCACCCAGAGCCGGCGCCGCGAACACACCGGTCAGAATCGCGCCGAGGATACCGCCGATGCCGTGTACGCCGAATGCGTCGAGGGAATCGTCATAACCGAGTTTGCGTTTCAGGGTGGTGGCGCAGAAGAAGCACACCACGCCCGCCGCCAGACCGATCACCAGTGCGCCCATCGGGCCCACGGTACCGGCAGCCGGAGTAATCGCCACCAGACCGGCAACCACACCCGAGGCGATGCCCAGAGCACTTGGTTTGCCGTGGGTGACCCACTCAGCGAACATCCAGCCCAGCGCAGCCGCAGCGGTCGCGATCTGGGTGACCAGCATCGCCATGCCGGCGGTGCCATTGGCCGCCGCAGCGGAACCGGCGTTGAAGCCGAACCAGCCGACCCACAGCATCGCCGCACCCATCAGGGTGTAACCGAGGTTGTGCGGTGCCATCGGGGTGGTCGGGAAGCCTTTGCGCTTGCCCAACACCAGGCAGGCAATCAGACCGGCCACACCCGCGTTGATGTGCACCACGGTGCCGCCCGCGAAGTCGAGCACGCCCCAGTCCCACATCAGGCCGCCGTTGCCGGACCAGACCATGTGCGCGATCGGTGCGTAAACCAGGGTGAACCAGATGCCCATGAAGATCAGCATCGCGGAGAACTTCATCCGCTCGGCGAACGCGCCGACGATCAGCGCCGGGGTGATGATCGCGAAGGTCATCTGGAAGGTGATGAACACCGCCTCAGGGAACAGCGCCGCTGGGCCGGTCAGGCTCGAAGGCGTGACACCGGCGAGGAACGCCTTGCCCATGCCGCCGAAGAACGAGTTGAAGTTGACGACGCCCTGCTCCATGCCGGTGGTGTCGAACGCAATGCTGTAGCCATAAATGACCCACAGGATGCTGATCAGACCGGTAATGGCGAAGCACTGCATCATCACGGAAAGAATGTTTTTCGAGCGAACCATGCCGCCGTAGAACAGCGCCAGGCCCGGGATGGTCATGAACAGCACGAGGGCTGTGGAGGTGAGCATCCAGGCGGTGTCGCCGGAATTGAGGACTGGGGCCGCCACTTCGTCTGCCGCCATTGCAAGGCTTGGCATTACGATGGACAACAGGGCTCCTAGCCCTGCGAATTTACGCAGAGTCATATTGTTTTCTCCTGGGGCGTTGGGTTTGTGGCGGCTTTTAAATCGCGTCGGTATCGGTTTCGCCGGTACGGATACGAATTGCCTGTTCCAGATTGACCACGAAGATCTTGCCGTCACCGATCTTGCCGGTGTTGGCAGCCTTGGTTATCGCCTCGATAACACGATCCAGATCCTTGTCGTCGATGGCCACGTCGATTTTCACCTTGGGCAGAAAATCGACCACATATTCCGCGCCGCGATACAGCTCGGTGTGACCCTTCTGCCGGCCGAAGCCTTGGAGTAAGGAAACGGTATGG